>NZ_BAAAPN010000100.1:0-43928 GCF_039531165.1 Nostocoides vanveenii
ACCGGTCGCGAGCGCAGCGAGCCTGACCGGTGACAGTCGAGGCCGTCCGAGCGCAGCGAGGTCCATGCATTACCGGGGGTCAGGGGGGCGGAGCCCCCCCGTGGGGGGTCTCGCCGCGGACGAGCATCGCGCCCATGACGGCGACCGCGCCGGCCCACAAGGGCCAGCCGAGGACGATTTTCGCGGTGCCGAGGGCGGCCACATTGCCGGCGAGATAGAGCGGATACATGATCAGCACCCGCAGCAGGAACATCGCGGTCATCACCAGGGTGAGGCGGCCGCAGACGGCGACCATGCTCGGGTCGCGGCGCCAGCGCAGCGGGTCGGTCTTGGCGTCCGGGTCGCCGGCGCCGACGAGGAAGCCGAGGAAGGGCCATTTGGCGAGGACCGAGGCGAAGGTGGCCACGGCATACGCGCCGTTGACGAGGATGCCGGGCAGGAAGGCGTCCTGCGCGCGGCCGCTTCGCAGGGCGAAGAAGGCGGCGATCGCGGTGGCGACGACGGCGGAGAAGACGTATTGCAGGCTCTGCCGTTGCGCCACGCGTGCCATCGCGAGCAGGAGGGCGACCACCATCGCGGAGCCGACGCTCTGGCGCACATTCTGGGTGATCGTCCAGGCCACCACGAAGGCGATGGTCGGCAGCGCGGTCTCGACCGAGCCACGCCAGCCGCCGAGGGCGGCCGAGAGCCGGTGGCGGATGATCTCCTCGACGGTCGCCGCGCGCTCCTCGTCGAATAGTTTCTCGTCGGACCCGGTCATGCGGTTCCTCCTGCGGCGCGTGGAAGGAGCTCGTATGCCGCGTTGAAGATCGTCGCGACCCCGTCCGGGTGGCACACGCGACCGGTCACGCGCAGGCGGGCACCTGGTTCGATACCGCTGATGCGGCGGCGGCCGAGCCACACCAAGGTCAGGCTCTGGGTGCCGTCATACAGTTCGACGACGAGCGCGGGCGCCCGGGTGCGCGGGCGCAGGGTGACCGCCCGGACGATGCCGGTGACGGTGGCGAGCTGCCGGTCGGCCAGCTCGCCGATGACGGTGGCTCCGGTCGAGCGCGCGTGTTCCCGAAGCTCGGCGGCGTCGCGATCGCCGGCCGTGCGTGTCAGGCGTTCGGTGAGGCGCCGGAACGTCCCCGACATCGCTCAGCGCACCTCGGTGATCTCGGGCCCACGCTCGAAGGGGTCGAAGCTTTCCGGCTGCTGCTCGGCCGGCGCGGGCGCGGGCTGCTCAGGCAGGCGCAGCGGCAGCATCTCCCGGGGAGCCATCGGGGCAGCGCCGCGCACGACGACGAGCGAGCGCAGGGCTTCGACCAGCGGAGCGGCAGCCGCGTCGTCGATGGCGGCCTGACCGGACAAGACCGCGCGCAGGAACCACCGTGGCCCGTCCACCCCGATGAAGCGGGCGGGCGCGAAGACCTGCCGGCCGTCGGGAGCGAGCTGCGGCATACGGACACGGAGTTCGCGGGCGAAATCGCCGTCGACTTCATCGACGGTGCCACCCGCACCGGAGATCGCTCCCGAGATTTCCCGGCGCACATCGCGCCAGACGCCGCCCGAGCGGGGGGCGGCGAAGGCCTGCACCTGGGCGGCCGACTCGCCGATGACGATCTGCAGGCCGTTGATCGTGTCGGTGCTCTGGTCGATCTCGAGGCGGATCTCGGCACCGGGAACCGGGGCGAGCCAGACGGCGCCGAGGTCGAGGCGATCGCCGAGACCGTCGACTTCGGCGGCATCCCACGGGCCCTGAGAGCGGTTAGCCACCGCGTCCTGCGCCTCCTCCTCGACGACGTCGTCGAGGAGGTCATCGACGACGTCGTCGACCGGCTCAACCGGCTCCGCGGAGGTCTGGCTGGCGCGGCGGCGGAAAATGCTCACGATGTCCTTCTCGGCGATAGTTCTGCGGGCGCCCCTGGGGCGCGGTCGTGGATCCCGGCGAAGCCTCCGGTGGATCCGTGTCCAGTCTCCCCCCGAGTCGTCTCCGGAAGCGAATCGACCTCGTCGAAGGTGGCCTCGGCGACCTGCTGCAGGAGCAGCTGGGCGATCCGGTCGCCGGGCCGGATGGTGAAGCTTTCGGACGGGTCGAGATTGACCAGGTTGACGAGGATCTCCCCGCGATAGCCGGAGTCGATGGTGCCCGGGGCGTTGACGACGGTGATGCCGTGGCGCGCGGCCAGCCCCGAGCGGGGATGGACCAGCCCGACCCAGCCGGCGGGTACGGCGATCGCGACCCCCGTCGCGATCAGGCCCCGCTCCCCCGGTGCCAGGGTGACCTCGACGACGCTCGCGAGGTCGGCGCCGGCGTCGCCCGGGCGGGCATACGCGGGCAGGTGGGCGTCCGGACGAAGACGGCGGACGAGCACCCGAAGGCGCCCGTCCGCCGTCAGCGGCGCGTCAGGCTGCGCACTCATTGCAGACCAGGACCCCGCCCTTGTCGGACGCGAGCTGGCTGCGGTGGTGCACCAGGAAGCAGCGCGAGCAGGTGAACTCGTCGGCCTGGCGCGGGATGACCCGCACCGAGAGTTCCTCGCCGGACAGGTCGGCGCCGGGCAGTTCGAAGCCTTCCGCCTGCTCGGTCTCATCCACGTCGACACTGGAGGTGCTCTTGTCGACGCGACGGGACTTCAACTCCTCGATCGAATCCTCGGTGAGTTCGTCGTCGGTCTTGCGTGGAGCGTCGTAATCGGTTGCCATCACAGTCCTTCCCTAAGCAGTGGTATG
This sequence comes from Nostocoides vanveenii, assembly GCF_039531165.1. Taxonomy (NCBI): domain Bacteria; kingdom Bacillati; phylum Actinomycetota; class Actinomycetes; order Micrococcales; family Intrasporangiaceae; genus Nostocoides; species Nostocoides vanveenii. The sequence continues at coordinate 2,716 of NZ_BAAAPN010000100.1, forward strand.
CCGCGCAGCGAGCACGGTGAGGGTGGTCGGCTGTGCGCGGCTGGGTAACGATTTTGGTTCTCGATTTGATCCCGCGGCGCGCATTGTTCCCCATCCAGCGGGGAAAGTCACGTGAATTGACGAAACTTGCTCACGGGTTGCCCGGCCGGCCGGCCACGGCTCAGGGCGCCGTGCGGACGAGCTCGGCGAGGTGGGAGAAGCAGGCGCCGCCGGCGATGGTCATCGCCTTTTCGGGGTCGCCGCCGTCGCGGTTCTCGACCCGGCCGCCGGCCTCGGTGACGAGCAGCCAGCCGGCCGCCATGTCCCAGGGATTGAGTCCCTCCTCGTAGTGGCCGTCGAGGGTGCCGTCGGCGACATGGCACAGATCGAGCGCGGCGCTGCCGAAGCGCCGGATATCGCGCACCCTCGGCAGGATCGCGGTCAAGGCGCCCGCCTGCCGGGCACGTTGCTCGGCGTCATAGCCGAAGCCGGTGCCGATCAGGCTGAGACCGAGATCGGCCTGGGTCGAGACCCGCATCCGCATCGCCGTATGCCGGCCGCGTTGCCGCCACGCGCCCGTCCCGGTCGCGCCCCAGAACCGCTCCCCCGAGACGGGGTTGACCACGGCCCCGGCGACCGGGCGCCAGGCGCCGGGGGTGTGCACGTCGCCGGTGACAGCGGCGACGGAAACGGCATACGCCGGGATGTCGTAGACGTAGTTGACCGTGCCGTCGATCGGGTCGACGACCCATGTGATGGGGCTGCTGCCCGCTGCACTGCCGCCCTCCTCGCCGAAGAAGGCGTCCTCGGGCCGGGCCGCGTGCAGGGTCTGGGCGAGCAGTTCCTGGGCTTGGCGGTCCATGTCGGTGACGACATCGGTAGCCGAGGACTTCGTCGCCGCCACCCCGGACCGGGAACGATCGAGGATGAGCAGGGCGGCGTCGGTGGCCGCTTCGAGCGCGATCCGGGCCAGCGCGTCTGGGGCCGGGAGCTCGGGAGTCGGGGCGTACGGGCTGGTGGTCATCGGGGATCCTCTCGACCGCACCGGGTCGGCTTGACGGGTCGCTGGCTGCGGCAGCAGTCGGGCGGACAGTCGGCGGGCGGCAGGGCGGCCAGCACGTTCAGGTCTCGGGCGATGGCGGTGCCGTCCGGCTGGGCCTCGTCCGTGGCGTGGCGGGCGGCCGTGGCGCGGGCGAGCGCGAGGTCGACCAGGCCGGCGACGAATGCCGGGTCGGTGCCGACCGTGGCGGCGCGGTGGAAGTCCAGGCCGAGGCCGAGGGCATGCTCGCGGGCCTCGGTGTCGAGGTCGTAGACGACTTCGAGGTGGTCGGAGACAAAACCGATCGGAGCGACCACGACGGTGCGTGCCCCGGCTCCGGCGACGGCGTCGAGCCGGTCGAGGATGTCGGGCTCCAGCCACGGGATGTGGGGCGCCCCGGAGCGGCTGCACCAGGCCAGATCCGGGGTCAGGTCGAGGCCGAACTCGGTGTTGACGGCGGCCGTGACGGTCTCGGCCATGGCCGCGAGGCCGCGCGCATAGGCATGGCCGCCGGTCTCGGGCCGGCCAGCGGCGGCGTCGGCGGCTTCGGGGATCGAGTGGGCGACGCAGATCAGCGCGAGATCCTGACGCGGGTGGGCACCGTCGGTGGGGTGGGCGGCGGTGCCGTCGGTGGGGTGGGCAGCGGCGGCGTCGGTGGAGTGAGCAGCGGCGGCGTCGGTGGTACCAGGGCTGGTAGCGGACGCGCCGGTGTCGTCGCGGGCGGCCAGGGCGTCCCGGACGGACGCGAGCACCGCGGCGGTGACGGCCTCGACGAAGGGGGGGTGGGCGGCATACGGCGGCAATTTGTCGACCGTGATGTCGAGGCCCTCGGCGGCGACCCCGAGATCCTCGCGGTATTGGCGGCATGAGGAATAGGACTGGTAGGGGCTGGTGAGGATGGTCAGCAGCCGCGCGGGGGCGAGGCCGGCGAGGACGTCGCGGACATACGGCGGGCTGTTGCGGTTCGCGAGGTGGACGGGGATCGCGATCCCGCGGCGGGCGAGTTCGGCGTCGAGGGCTGCGACGAGTGCGCGGTTCTGGGCGTTGATCGGGCTAACGCCGCCGAAGCGGGCGTAGTGCTCGGCGACCTCGGCGAGCCGCTCTTCGGGGATACCGCGCCCGGCGGTGACGCGGCGCAGGAAGGGCATGACCTCGGGCATGCCCTCGGGGCCGCCGAAGGAGAGCAGGACGAGGGCGTCATACGGGGCGAGGGGTGCGGCTGGCACGGGACAACGCTACAAGCGGCGGCGTGGCCTGACGGCGGCGGACACCCCCGGCATGGCAGCATCGTGCCGGTCATGTGCTGAGAGCGGCCGCCCCGGCGGCCCACGTCCGGGGAGGCCCCCGCCATGCAGGAACTGCGCCTTGTCGGCGTGCATCAGGACGGCCGGCATATCTTGCTGGCCGCGCCCGATGGCACGCGCTATCGCGTCGCGATCAACGACGAGTTGCGGGTGGCCGCGCGCCACCGGGCGGCCACGGCCGGGCCTGCCGTCGCGGCGATCGAGCCGATGTCCGCGCGCGACATCCAGGCGCTGATCCGCTCTGGTGTGAGCGCGGTCGAGGCGGCGGACCGGTCGGGGTGGGCGTTGTCCAAGGTCGAAGTCTTCGCCGCACCTGTGCTCGCCGAACGCGCGCACATTGCCGGTATGGCCGCCCGCACCCGCCTGCGATCGGCCGACGGGGTCGAGTCGGAGCGCCTGGAGGCGCGCGTGGACCGAAGGTTGGCCGTGCGTGGGGTCGAACCCGGATCGGCGATCTGGGACGCCGGCCGCGGTGCCTCCGGTGCGTGGCAGGTGTTCTGCGACTTCGTGGCCGGGGGCCGTCAGCGGCGCGCAGCCTGGTCCTTCGACGCGGCTACTGGTGCCGTGCGCCCCGTGGACGACGAAGCCCGATGGCTCGCCGGCGATGACGACCCGACGGCCAAGCCGCAACCCCACCGCCTGACCGGCGAGCGCGTCTTCGACGTCGAGGTCGACGGCGGCCTGACCGAGCCGGGTGAGATTGCCGAGCCGCTGGTGAGCACCGTCGAGGCGGCGCAGTTGGACCGGACCGATGCCCTGATGACGGCGATCCGCGCGCACAGCCATGCCGGCGAGCGGCGCGGGCGCCGGCGCAGGCCGAGCCCAGGGCCGGCCCTGGACGCCGAGGTGTTGGGCGCCGAGGTGGTGGGCGCCGGTCAGGAGGGGCCGGACGGCTCGCCGGCCGGCCCGTTGACCGGCGCGGATGAGCTGACGTTCGCCGAACTCGAGGTCGATCCCGGGCCGGTGCCTGAGCCGAAGCCAGCCCGGGATGTCGAGGGTGCGGCTCTGGCGGATGCGGCCGGAAAGGTCGCGGCGGCGGGTGAGGTCGCGGCCGACGGTGCGGTGACGGCCGAATCCGGAGCCGCCGGAACCGACTCGGCTGGGCCGCCCGCAGGAGAAGGCGCCGCGGGATCGGCCCAAGCCGACGCGCCCGTCCCGGGTGCAGGCGAGGGTGCCGCGGGATCGGCCGGAACCGACTCGGCTGGGCCGAAGGCAGGAGAAGGCGCCGCGGGATCGGCCAGGCCTGAGCCGGTTGCCGCCGCCGGCGACGACGGGGGTGCCGACCCAGCCGCGTCCGTCGCGGCGACTGCCGCGACCGAGACCTCCGACGCCACCGAGGTGGTCGACTTCCCGGACAGTGACGAGATTCCGCCGCCCGCGCGCGGCACCCACCCGTTGGACCTGGCGCGCGAGGCGAAGGAGGTGCCTGCCCCGGAGCCGGCCGCTGCTGCGACATCACCGGCCGACGCGGCATCGCCGCCGGCCGACGCGGCATCGCCACGGGCCGAGGCCGCATCGCCGCCGGCCCAGGCCTCTGACGCGAACTCCGCGTCGTCACAGCTCGAGGCACCGACACCGCCCGAGGCGCCCAAACCCGCACCGCCGAAGCCAGCCCCGCCGCCCCCGAGCGGCCGGCGCAAGGGCAGGGTGGGCGTGCCCAACTGGAACGACGTGATGTTCGGACCTGCCAAGGACGCCCAAGACTGAATCACGCGGCGCCCCGAAGTCGACAGTCGGTGACACGCCGGGCGCACGGAACGGCATACGGCGTGTTTCCGACTCTCGATGTGCACATAGGGTTGCCGATCGTGGCCGAGCTGGTGTTCTTCTCCGGGACGATGGATTGCGGGAAGTCGACCCTCGCCCTGCAGATGGATCACAACCACCGCGCACGGGGCCGGGCGGGGCTCATCTTCACCCGCTTCGACCGGGCCGGTCAGTCGGTCCTCTCCTCGCGCCTGGGGCTCTCGACGCCGGCCGTCGAGGTCAGCGACGGCCTGGACCTCTGGGATGTCGTCGTCGAACGCCGCACCGGCGGGCACCGCGTCGACTATGTGATCTGTGACGAGGCCCAGTTCTACTCACCCGCGCAGGTCGAGCAACTCGCCCGGCTGGTCGATGAGATGGACGTCGATGTCTTCGCCTTTGGGATCACCAGCGACTTTCGCACCCAGCTCTTCCCCGGTTCGCGGCGCCTGATCGAGCTGGCCGACAAGGTCCAGGTGCTCCAGGTCGAGGCCCTGTGCTGGTGCGGGCGCCGCGCCACCCACAACGCGCGCGTCGTCGACGGCGTGATGGTCGTCGAGGGCGAACAGGTGGTGGTCGGCGACACCGAGGCCGCCGCTCCTGGTGTCGTCGAGTACGAAGTGCTCTGCCGCCGCCATTACATGCGACGGATGAACTCCCGCGCCGCGCATGCGGCCGCCTTGTCGGCGGACGTCCTACCCCTCGAGCTCGACGCCTGCCCGCTGCCCTGATGCCGGCCCCGCGCAGGAGTACAGCCTGATCCCCTAACCCCCGGTGCAGCTGGGATGCGCCGCGATCGACGCTGTGTGCAGACGGTGACGGGATGTGCAGCGGTCGACGGTTAGAATCGTCTACCGCTTCACATACCTCGATCATGACCCGGGCCGTCGATGTCAAGCGGTCCCCTCACGCGGAAAGGCCGCCGAGCAGCAGGGACTGGGCGATCAGCCAGCCAAAGCCGCGTGATGCAGCAGCGGGACCGAGGTCTCTGCCGACGTCAATGACCCGTGCATGCCGAGCAGCGAGAGCAGGATGGGTTTGGAGGTGCGTGAGTCCTCGACGGCGAGCCCCGGACCGAAGGCTGCGACCACGTCCCCGATCCGCGCCGCATTGCGCGCCGCGACCGGCCCGAACCAGCCCTCGTCGATGGCCTGTTCGCGGGTCAGGATCAGCGCGCGGTCGCCGAAACGCCCGGACCAGCGGGCCGCGACATCGGTCGCCGCACCCGGCAACGTGTAGACGTGGGGCGCCCGCGGCTCATTGGTGATGGCCACGACCCCGTCGTCCAACTCGGCATCCCGCGCCAGGTCGATCCGGTCGGCGAAGGGGATGTCGACCATGCCGTGATCCGCCGTGACCGTCAGGCTCGCGTCGGCCGGCAACTGTTCGGCGAGCCGGCGCAACTGGGTGTCGGCCTCCTCAAGCGCCGCGGTCCACTCCGGGGAGTCGCAGCCGTGCACGTGACCAAACTTGTCGATGTCGCCCCAGTAGAGGAAGACCAGAGCCCGCTTGTCGGCTCGCGCCGCCCGCACTGCCGCCTTGACGCCCTCCGACAGGCTTCGGGCACCGACGAAGCGCCCACCGCGCTGAGAGGCGACGGTCAGCCCGGACCCGGCGAAATAGGGCAACCCGATCCGGGTCACCGCCACCCCGTCGGCCGCCACGCGCTCGAAGATCGTCGCGTCCGGCTGCCACGCCCGCGGGTCCGGGCCGTTCTCCCATGACAAGTGATCGAAGATCACCTCGGTGCCGGGAATCCGCGCCTGGTAGCCGACCAGCCCGTGCTCACCGGGCGGCGTGCCGGTGCCGAAGGACGCGAGCGAGGTCGCCGTCGTCGACGGGAAACCGCACGTCAGATCGGGTGACCCCGGCAGAAGGGAGCGCAGGAACGGCGCGTGCCCGGCGCGCCGCCGCAGCAACTCCAGACCCAGGCCGTCGAGCAGCACCACCACCGCGCGCCGCGCGCTCCGCACCCCCAGCCCGTATGCCGTTGCCTCACTCCCAGCGCCCGGCCCACCGCCCGCACCCGGCCCACCGCCCGCACCCGGCCCACCGCCCGCACCCGGCCCACCGCCCGCACCGACCATATCGCCGCCCAGGTCAACTCCGATCGACGCCGCGAGCGCCGGCAGCACCTGCGGCAGGCTGGTGTGCGTATAGCTCGGCGGATGGAAGCCCGGCGGCCGGGCCACCTCAGCGCCCGATCCGCGCCGACAGGGCGTGGGCGAAGGCCATCCCCTGCGTCAGGACGCCGTCCCCGTCGGCGTCCGCGGACAGCCGCAAGACCAGGTCATCGGAGGCGATCGTGCCCTCCAGTCCGTGGTCGGCGTCGCAGGCGGGGTCTCCGCAGGTCGCCGGCAGCAGGTCGACCCGGCTGACCGTGCCCCACCCGACCGTCAAGGTCATCTCCCGCCCCAGCGAGCCGGGGACATAGTTGCGGGGGTCGGCGACTACGTGGGTGAGCATCACCCCACGCACGAATCGCAGGGGCACCGACTCGGTGGTGGCGGTCGCCACGTCTTCCATGCCGTGGGGATCGTCGGAGTGATCGTCGGCATGACCGATGACCAGGCGCGTCTCGGTGAGCACGAGCACGGTGACGTGCCGGCGCACGGCGTCGGCGTCGAAGGTCGTTTCCTGGTGGACGAGGAAGGAGACGACCGGCTCCCCGGCGAGCGCGGCACCGACGACATCGGCGACCAGCGCCGGATAATAGCCGGCCTGCTCGATGGCGACGGTCAGGCCCTGCGGCAGAGCCGGAAAGGCGGGCAAACCCCTACGTGGCGACATACGGTCATCATGCCAAAGGCCACCGACAGCCTCGGCGAGCTCCGCTCGGCGGACGCGACGGGGCATCGCCCGTCGAATCCGCCACCGGTCAGGTCAAGGCCCGCCGGCGGATGTCCTTGCGCTTGGCCGGCGGCGCGAGCACGACCTCGGCACCGAGGACGTCGACCCCCGCAGGGTGGGCGATCACCGGGTTGAGCACGATCGAGGCCAGCTCGGGCAGGTCGTCGGAGAGCATCGAGAGCCGCCCGACCACATCGGCGAGCGCCAAGCGGTCCACCGGCGGCGCGCCCTTGTAGCCGGTGAGCAGCGGCGCCGCCTTGATTTCTGAGATCAACTCGTCCACGTCCACATCGGTCAGGGGCGGGATGCGGTAGGCCACGTCATGGAGCAGGTCGTGTGCCAGCCCGGCGATCGCAAAGCTCACCACCGGCCCGAAGAGGTGGTCCTCGGTGCCGGCCACGACGCAGGAGACGCCCGGGTGCGCCATGCGCTGCACGACATACGCCGCGCGGTCGTAGGCCGCAAGCCGGTCCTCCAGCGAGTCGTAGGCCTCACGGACCGCATCCCCATTGGGCAGGTCGAGCCGCACGCCCTGGAGTGTCGCTTGGCCGCGCACCATGGGCGAGAGCGACTTCACGACCACCGGGAAGCCGACCTCCTCGGCGGCAGCGACCGCCTCGTCCGCACTCGTGACCCGCACGCGGGGCCACAGGTCGATGCCATAGGTCGCGAGCAGCTTGCGCGCCTCCTCGTGCGGCAGCATCAGACCGCCCGGCTCGGCAGCCAGCGCGGCGTCGACGATCTCCTGAGCCCCGACCTTGACCACGCCGGCGCGCGAGAGCAACTCGCCCTTCTCCTTGCGCCGCCACGCGGCATACCGCGTCGCATGGCCGAGCGCGCGGATCGCGTCCTCGGGGGTGGTGTAGAGCGGGAGCTTGCGCGGCGCGCGGCCGTCGTCGGTCGGCACCTCGACGGTCAGGGGCGGGCCGTCAGCAATACCGCGGGTCCCGATCATCGTTGCGACACAGGTCTTTTCGGATCCAGCTGCCACCTCGCCGATAATTGCGATGGCCTCCTCCTCGCGCCCGATCAGGGGCGGGGTGAAGGTCACCACGACCGAGTCCACCCCGGGGTCGGCGAAGGCTTTCTGCAGCTTTTTGCGGAATTGATCCAGCGGCGCCTCCGCATCGACGCTCGACGGGCCGTGCGCGATCCGCAGTCCGGCGCTCTCGGCCGCCTGCGCGGTAAGGGCCGACAGCTGCACCGAGTTGCCGACGATCGCGACCCGGTCTCCCGGCGGCTCCGGCTGGTAGATCAACACCTGGGCGGCGTCAAACATCTGGTGGATGGTGTCAACGTGCACGACGCCCGCCTGGCGCAGCATCGCGGTGAATGCCGCCGGGTCGACCTCGGTCTCGCGGACCCGATGCCCGGGGGGTGCGCCATGGCGCGAGACCCCCGACTTCACGACAATGACCGCCTTCGCCATCGCCAGACGGCGCGCGATCCGCGAGAACTTGCGGGGATTACCCATCGACTCCAGGTAGAGCCCGACGCCGTGCGTCTGGTCGTCGTCGATCCAGTACTGCATCAAGTCGTTGCCCGAGACATCGAGCCGGTTGCCGGCGGACGCAAAGCTCGACAGACCCAGCCCGCGGCGCCCGGCCGATTGTAGGACCGCGATGCCCAGCGGGCCGGACTGGGCGAACAACCCGAAATGCCCGGCTGGAATCCGTTGCGGCGCAAGGGAAGCGTTCATCGACAACGCCGTATTGATGATGCCGAAGGAGTTCGGCCCGACAATCCGCATGCCGCTGTCGCGCGCCAGGCGCAGCAGCCGCCGCTCCAGCCGCTGCCCCTCCTTGCCCTTCTCGGCGAACCCCGCCGAGACGATGACGACGGCGTGCACGCCGGCCTGAGCGCAGTCGTCCACGACCTCCAGCACCGATGCCGCCGGCACCGCCACCACGGCGACATTGACCTGAGCAGGGATGGCCGCGACCCGGGGGTGCGTCTCCACGCCGAGGATTTCCTCGGCGGTGGGGTTCACGGCATACAACTGGCCGGTGAAGCCGCCGTCGAGGAGGTGACGCAAGATCTCGTGGCCGGCGCTGCCGGGTGTGCGTCCCGCGCCGATCACGGCGAGCACCTGCGGCGCGAGCAGGCCGGAGATGCTCAGTGATTCGGCACGGTGCTCCCGCGCCAGACGCACCGACTCCGACTTCTCCGTCGGCTCGATGTCGAAGTGGACGACGACCACGCCATCCTCGACACGCCGCGACACCGCATAGCCGGCATCGGCGAAGACGGCGAGCATCCGGTGGTTCTGCGGAAGCACTTCGGCCTCGAAGCTGGTCAGCCCGGCATCGCGGCCGATATCGGCCAGGTGCTCCAGGAGCACCGACCCGATCCCCCGCCCCTGATAGTGGTCGCTGATGTTGAAGGCCACCTCGGCGGACGTGGGGCTGATCATGTCATAACGCCCGATGCCGATGATCTCCTCGCGGTGGGTCACGACGAGTGCCACCCGATCGACATAATCGACCTCGGTGAATCGGTGAATGTCCTTCTCGCTCAACTCTTTCAGCGGAGCGAAGAAGCGCAGATAGATCGACTCGGCCGACTGCCCGGCGTGAAAACGCCGCACCCGGTCGGCGTCCTGCGGCAGGATCGGCCGCACATGCCCGACACTGCCGTCCCGCAGGACGACGTCGGCCTCCCACTCGTGCGGATAGCCGGGAGGAAGAGCGTCGCCGTCCATGCCCCCCATCCTGACAGACGCCAGATTGCTGCCTGCAGCACGCACGGGTAGCGGGTGGCACACTGACGCCCGTGGACTACGCGCAGGTCGTACGCCGGCGCCGGATGACCCGCCGCTTTCGCGCCGACGCGCCCGTCGACCCCGATCTCGTATGCCGTTTGCTCGCCGACGCCGGCCGGGCACCGAGCGCGGGCTTCAGCCAGGGATGGGCATATGTCGCCCTGGTCACCGACGTCGATCGCGATCGTTTCTGGGCGGCGGCCACGCCGCCCTCAGCCATCCCGCCGCCTGCAGCCACGGCGCCCCCCGCGGCCACGGCGACATCGTCCGGGAGCACCCGCGCCGCGTGGCTGGCCGGCGTGCGTGCCGCGCCGGTGCTGATCCTCGCGCTGGCCGACGAGGGCACCTACCGCCTCCGCTATGCCGAGCCGGACAAGGGCGCCACGCCGCCCCCGGATCAGGACTGGCCGATCCCCTACTGGCTCACCGACACCGCGATGGGGGTGCTGCTCATTCTCCTCGGCGCCGCCGACAACGGGCTCGGCGCGCTCTTCTTCGGGGTGCCGGGCGCGCGGCATACAGCCGTGAAGGAGGCCTTCGGCATCCCCGCCGACCGTGACATCGTCGGCGTCGTCGCCCTCGGCCACGAGGAGCGCCGGGTCGGCGGGTCGGCGCGCCACCGCCCCCGGCGCGGCCCCGAGGACTACGTTCATTGGGGCCGCTTCGGCGCGCCCACGCCCGACGCACCGGCGTCGGTCCGCGAGAATGCCGAACACGAAGGCCCCAGCCCGGCAGCCCAGCCCGGGTGACCGGCACCATCAAGACCGGCGCACGCCGCCGAAGGAGATACCGCACGTATGGCCGGCCCACGCCCTGGCGGCGAGAATCCGCCCCCGGATGACAGCCAGATCGTCGACATTGATGTCAGCGAGGAGATGCGCAACGCCTTCCTCGAATACTCGGTCTCGGTCATCCACTCCCGCGCGCTGCCCGATGCCCGCGACGGGCTCAAGCCCGTGCAACGCCGCATTCTCTACAGCATGCACGAGCTGGGCTTGCGGCCCGATCGCGGCCACGTCAAGTCCTCGCGGGTCGTCGGCGACGTCATGGGCAAATACCACCCGCACGGCGACCAGGCGATCTACGACGCCCTGGTGCGGATGGCTCAGCCCTTCGCCATGCGGCTGCCGCTCGTCGACGGGCACGGCAACTTCGGCTCCCTCGACGCCGGTCCGGCCGCCTCGCGCTACACCGAGGCCCGTTTAGCGCCCGCCGCCCTCCTCATGGTCACCGGGCTCGACGAAGAGACCGTCGACGAGGTCCCCAACTACGACGACCAGCTCCTACAGCCGGCCGTTCTGCCCGCGGCCTACCCCAACCTGCTGGTCAACGGCACGACCGGTATCGCCGTCGGGATGGCCACCTCGATGCCGCCGCACAATCTCATCGAAGTCATCGCGGCCGCGCGCCACCTGATCGCCCACCCGAACTGCTCCCTGACCGACCTGATGCGCTTCGTCCCCGGCCCCGACCTGCCGGAGGGCGGACGCATCGTCGGGCTGGACGGCATACGGGACGCCTATCTGAGCGGGCGCGGCGTCTTCCGCACGCGGGCCACGACGCGCATTGAGAAGATCACGCCGCGCCGCACGGGCATCGTCGTCACCGAGTTGCCCTATCAGGTCGGGCCGGAGAAGGTCACCGCCCGGATCAAGGAGCTCGTGCAGGCCAAGAAACTGCAAGGCATCAGCGACCTGAAAGACCTCACCGACCGCAAGAACGGCCTGCGGCTGGTCATCGAGATCAAGAACGGCTTCAACCCCGATGCCGTGCTGGAGCAGCTCTACAAGTTGACCCCGATGGAGGACTCCTTCGGGATCAATAACGTCGCCCTCGTCGGTGGCCAGCCGCGCACCCTGGGCCTGAAGGAGCTGCTGCAAGTATTCGTCGACTTCCGCATCGACGTCGTCCGGCGGCGCACGACCTATCGTCTCGGCAAGCGCGTCGACGAGCTGCACCTGGTCGACGGCCTGCTGATTGCCATCGTCGACATCGACGAGGTCATCCAGATCATCCGCAGCAGTGACGACACCGAGATGGCGCGGACCCGCTTGAGGCAGGTCTTCGACCTGACCCAAGTCCAGGCCGACTACATCCTCGAGCTGCGCCTGCGCCGGCTGACCAAGTTCAGCCGCATCGAGCTGGAGAACCGGCGCGACACCCTGCGCGCCGAGATCGCCGAGTTGGAAGCCCTCCTCGCCGACGACGCCCTGCTCCGCAAGCTGGTGTCGAGCGAACTCGCCGATGTCGCGAAGGCGCACGGCACGCCACGCCGCACGGTGCTCCTCGAGTCCGCCGGCACCCCGGCCACTGCCACCACGCCGCTGGAAGTCGCCGACGACCCGTGCTGGGTGTTGCTGTCCTCGACCGGCCTGCTGGCCCGCACCGCAGGCGCCGACCCGATCCCCGCCGCCGGGGGCCGCGCCAAGCATGACGCGATCGTCGGGGCGGTGCGCACCACCGCGCGCGGCCAGGTCGGGGTCGTCACCACCGCCGGCCGTATGGTGCGTCTCCCCGCCCTGGACCTGCCCACCCTCCCACTGACCAGCGGCGCACCGAACCTCGCCGGTGGGACACCCCTGAAGGCGTTCGTCGAGTTGGCGCGGAACGAGCGGGTGCTCACCCTCGCGACGATCGGACCGGACGCACCGACGCTTGCCCTCGGCACGGCCACCGGCGTCGTCAAGCGGGTCAGCCCGGACTACCCGGTCGGCCGGACCGAATGGGAGGTCATCGCGCTGCGTCCCGGCGACAGCGTGGTGGGGGCCGCGGAGGTGCTGAGCGCGGACGACGATCTGATCTTCATCACCGCGCAGGCCCAACTCTTGCGTTTCCCGGCGACAGCGGTGCGTCCGCAGGGGCGCGCCGCCAGCGGGATGGCCGGCATCCGGCTGGCGCCGAAGGATCGCGTCGCCTTCTTCGGTGTCGTCCCCTCCGCTGGGGAGGCGATCGTCGTCACGTCGAGCGGCACGTCCGACGCATTGCCCGGCACCCAGGCCGGCGCCCTGAAGGTGGCCCCGTATGCGGAGTATCCGCCCAAGGGCCGGGGCACGGGTGGCGTGCGTGCGCACCGCTTCCTCAAAGGTGAGGACGTCCTGGTGCTGGCCTGGGCCGGCGCTCTCCCGGCCCGGGCATCTGCCGCGAACGGCGTCGCCATCGAGTTGCCCGCGGCGACCGGGAAACGGGACGGCTCCGGCATACCGGCCGCGTCGATCATCGACAGCATTGCCGGCCCGCCGCGCGAACTGACCGGCACCGCCCTCGCCGCAGACGGGGGGCATACGGCAGAGTCTGACGATGTCGAGGCCACCGAGGAGTAGGAGGGGTCGTCGATGGTGACGATCGCCGATGTCGCGCAGCGGGCCGGCGTGTCCGTAGCAACCGTGTCGCGGACGCTGCACGGCAGCGCCAAGGTCGACCCGCGCACCCGCGCCCGCGTTTTGGCCGCCGCCGACGAGCTGAGCTATGTCGCCTCGCCGACGGCGATGTCACTGGCCTCCGGACGCACCCACGTCATCGCCGTGGTCGCGCCGATGATGAGTCGCTGGTTCTTCGCCTCCATCGTGACGGCGATCGAGCAGAACCTGCGCGAGACCGGCTATCACGTCATGCTCTTCTCGCTCGAAGCCGGGCCGGGGGCGCCGGGGCGCTTCCGGCCGGAGTTCTTCGCCAAGCGCGTCGACGGCATCCTCTGGCTCAATGTCGCGGTTACACCGGCCGAGGAGGCCTTGCTCGCCAAACTCGACCTGCCCATGGTGTGCGTCGGCACCCAGATCGGCGATTCCCCCACCGTGCTGATCGACGATCACCGCGCGGCCCGGACCGCCGTCACGCACCTGCTCTCGCTCGGGCACCGCGAGATCGCGTATGTCGGCACGCCCGTCGGGTCGATCGCGCACATGACGACGCCCGCAGCGCGGGTCGCGGCATTCCGCGAGACGCTGGTGCACGCGGGTGTCCCGGTGCGCGAGGGCTGGGTGCTGGCTGCGGACTGGACCGCCGACGGGGCGATGGAGGCGGTCGAGCCACTATTGCGCAGCGACCGGCGCCCGACCGCGGTGCTCGCGGCCTCGGACGAGATGGCGATCGGGGTCCTGGGGGCCGCTGCTCGCACGGGCCTGCGGGTCCCCGAGGATCTCTCGGTGATGGGCATCGACGATCACTCCTTTGCTGGGGCACTGGGCTTGAGCACGGTGCACCAGGACGTCCCGGCCCAGGGACGCGCCGCAGCCCAGTTGCTCCTGGCGGCCGTGCGAAACCGGGACACTCGCACGCCGGCCACCCGTATCGAGCTGGCCACCCACCTGATCCCCCGGCAGACGACCGCCCCGCCGCAGGCAGCCGGCTGACGTCGGGCGTCAGCGCGGGGTAGTGCGCAGATTGCTGCGGGCCATCGCAACGTCGATCAGGTGCCGGTTGCCGGGGCCGCAGGAGCCCGCGCAGACGGCGAGCCGGCCAGGTCCGTTGGGCCTCGGCCGCGGCGGCGAAGGCGGCGGCCTCCTCGTGGCGCACGTGGACCCAGTCGATGCCGCCCTTGGCCGGGCCGCGGAGGCCTCAGTTCCTCGTGTCCATGTCGACGTCGAGGTCCTCGGGGTCGCGCAGGAACGTGCGCTTGCCGTAGATCGCCCGGTTGGCCATCCACGTCAGGGCCCAGAGGATGACACCAAGGGCGAGCAGGCCGCCGGCGATTTTGTACTGCTCCTGTTGGGCGTCGCTGCGCGCCCAAGGGCCGGCGAGGAAGAAGCATGTCACCGCGCCGAGATAGGGCAGGATCGTCGGCGCGACGAAGTGTGTGTGCTCGACCTTGTCCTTGCGCAGCACGAGCAGGGCGATATTGACGACCGTGAACACGCACAGCAGCAGCAGCGCCGTCGTGCCGCCCAACAGTCCGACAGCGTTCTTGCCCGAGGCGGACCCATTGGCGCGGACGACGTAGTAAATCAGGCCGAAGGCGATGGCGGTGGTAAACAGGATCGCCACCCACGGGGTTTGACGGGTGCGGTGCACGCGCCCGAGCACGGGCGGCAGGACTTCCTGTTTGGCCATGCCGTAAAGCAGGCGCGAGGCCATCAGCATGTTGATCAGCGCCGAGTTGGCGACGGCGAACATGCCGATGAAGGGGAAGACCTTGTCGAAGGGGAAGTTGGGCGCACCCGCAGCGACCACCTGGGTCAACGCGGACCCCTCATTGGGGTCCGCCAACGTGCCGACCGGCACGAGCGCGACCGCGGTGAGCGAGACCAGGACATAGATCGCGCCGGTGATGCCGAGTCCGGTGAGCATCATCCGCGGAAAGTCGCGAATCGGGTCCCGGCACTCCTCGGCCATATTGACCGAGTCCTCGAAGCCAACCATCGCGAAGAAGGCCAACGAGGTCGCCGCGGTGATGGCGAAGAAGGTGCTCTTGTCGCTCGGGCTCTCGAAGACCATGGTCTGGGAGAAGTCGGCCTTGCCCTGGGTCACGGCATACAGACCGATGAAGATCACCAACAGCAGGCCAGACAGTTCGACGAGGGTGAGCACGACATTGGCCTTGACGCTCTCACCGACGCCGCGCAGGTTGACGGCGGCCACGAGCGCCATGAAGGCCAGGGCGACGAGGAGCAGCGGGGTGCTGCCCGCCTTCCACTCCGCTCCGAGGCCGTCGCGCAGGAAGCCGGCGAACGCATTCGAGGCTGTGGAGGCCGAGGTGATCCCGGAGCACATGACCGTGAAGGCGATGATGAAGGTGACGAAGTGCAGGCCAAATGCCTTGTGCGTATAGAGCGCCGCGCCGGCCGCTTGGGGATACTTCGTGACCAACTCCAGATAGCTGAACGCGGTGATCGTCGCGACGACGAAGGCGGCGAGGAAGGGCGCCCACGCGGCGCCCCCGACCTCACCGGCAACCTGGCCGGTCAGAGCATACACACCGGTGCCGAGGATGTCGCCGACGATGAACAGCAGGAGCAGGCGCGGACCCATCACCCGCTTCAGCTCAGTGTGTGTCGTGCCGCTCGGGTGCTCGGTCACTGCGGCCTGGCTCATGAGGGCCTCCTGACGTCACCGGCCCGAGCCAGCCCCGGGCCGCCTGCCCGAAAGTGTCCCAGGTCACACCTGCCCGTTGGGGATTAGCCGTATGCCCGTGCGGTGGCCCCCCGCTGGCCGCTCAGGCGTCGATGCGCTCCCGGTCCAGTCGGGCCGCGCCCGCCACGATGAAATCGCGCCGGGGTGCGACGTCATTGCCCATCAGCAACTCGAAGGTGAGAGCGGCCTGTTGGGCATCCTCGGCGGTGACCCGCCGGAGAGTCCGGTGCAGCGGGTCCATCGTCGTCTCGGCCAACTGGTCGGCATCCATCTCGCCCAGGCCCTTGTAGCGCTGCAAGGGCTGCTTGATCGACCGGCCGCGCTTGGTCAAGCCCGCGACCGTGGTGCGCATCTGGGCCTCGGAGTAGGTGTAGATCAACTCGTTCGGCTTGCTGCCGGGGTTGACCACCTCGATGCGGTGCAGGGGCGGCACCGCGGCATACAGGCGTCCCGCCTCGACGAGCGGGCGCATATAACGGAAGAACAGGGTGATGAGCAGGGTGCGGATGTGGGCGCCGTCGACGTCGGCGTCCGTCATGATGATGATCTTGCCGTAGCGCACCTGATCGACGTCGAAGGTGCGCCCGGAGCCGGCGCCGACGACCTGGAGGATCGCCGCGCACTCGGCATTCTTCAAGGTGTCGGCGACCGAGGCCTTCTGGACATTGAGGATCTTGCCCCGGATCGGCAGCAGCGCCTGGAACTCACTGGAGCGGGCCAGCTTGGCGGTGCCGAGCGCGCTGTCGCCCTCGACAATGAACAACTCCGTGCGCTCGGTGTCATTGCTGCGGCAGTCGGCGAGCTTGGCCGGCAGAGTCGAGCTTTCCAGGGCGTTCTTGGCGCGCTGGGTCTCCTTGTGCAGGCGCGCGGAGATGCGCGACTTCATCTCGGAGACGACCTTCTCCAGCAGTTGGTCGGCCTGCTGCTTCTTGCCGCGCTCCGGCCGCTCGATGCGCTCGGTCAACTCCTGCTCGACCACACGCGCGACGATGGCTCGGACGGCCGGGGTGCCGAGGACCTCCTTGGTCTGGCCCTCGAACTGCGGCTCGGCCAGCCGCACGGTGACCACCGCGGTGAGCCCGGCAAGCACATCGTCCTTGTCGACCTTGTCGGTGCCGACCTTCAGGCGGCGGGCGTTGATCTCGAGTTGGCGGCGGAAGACCTTCAGCAACGCCTGCTCGAAACCCATGATGTGGGTGCCGCCCTTGGGCGTGGCAATGATGTTGACGAAGGAGGCAACCATGGTGTCGAAGCCGGTCCCCCAGCGCACCGCGATGTCGACCCCGCATTCGCGCTCGACCTCGGTCGGGGTCATATGCCCCTTCGCATCGAGGACGGGCACGGTCTCGGTGAAGGTGGCGCTGCCCTGCAGGCGCCAGATATCGGTGACGGGCTCATCGGTGGAGAGGTAGTCGGCGAACTCGCTGATGCCGCCGTCGTGCTGGAAGACCTCCTCGTGCGGCCCGTCGGCCCCCAGCGTCCCGGGCAAACCGCGCTCGTCGCGCACGACGATTCGCAGGCCGGGGACGAGGAAGGAGGTCTGCCGGGCCCGGGCTCGCAGCGCCTCGTCGTCGAACTCGGCGTCCTTGATGAAGATCTGCCGGTCGGCCCAGTAGCGCACGCGCGTCCCGGTCCGGGCCCGCGCGACCTTGCCGGTGATCCGTAAGGTGGGCGTGTCCTCATACGGGGTGAAGTCGCTCTCGGGGCTGGGCGCGCCGCCGTCGGTGAAGGTGCCCGGCTCGCCACGGCGAAAACTCATTGCGTGGGTCTTGCCGCCGCGGTCGACCTCGACGTCGAGGCGCGCGCTGAGGGCGTTGACGACCGAGGCGCCGACACCGTGCAGGCCTCCGGAGGCGGTGTAGGAGCCGCCGCCGAACTTCCCGCCGGCGTGGAGTTTGGTGTAGACGACCTCGACGCCGGTCAACCCGGTACGCGGCTCGATGTCGACGGGCACGCCGCGGCCGTTGTCGCCGACCTCGACCGAGCCGTCGGCGTGCAGGATGACGGTGATCGTGTCGCAAACCCCGGCGAGGGCCTCATCGACGGAGTTGTCGATGATCTCCCAGAGGCAGTGCATCAGGCCGCGGCCGTCGGTCGACCCGATATACATGCCGGGTCGCTTGCGCACCGCCTCCAGCCCCTCGAGGACCTGCAGATGGTGGGCGGTGTAGCTGGTGTTGCGGCTCGCGCCGGGCACGGGCGTCCTTCCTCTCGACTGCTCGCGCCCACCGTAACCCGGGGCACCGACAACCCCTGGGAGGCCGGTCTCGACTGCATCTCGAATGGGGTGTCGTGCGTCCGGGAAGCATCCGGCGTGTTTGACTGTTGCAAACCCACGCCGGGTCAACCGGCGTCTTAGAACGACCAGCACGTGCCGATCGAGCTCGAGCGTGAGGAAGAAGGTAATCGACGTGAATGCGGCATTGGCTCCGGCCCTGACGGCGGCGGATCGTTGTGACCGGTGCGGCGCTCAGGCGTTCGTCCGCGCGCGACTGCACGCCGGCGGCGAGCTCCTGTTCTGTCTCCACCACTCGCGCAAGCACTTGCCCGCGCTGCGGGATCTTGCCGAGATCGACGACGAGAGCGACCGCCTGACCGAATCGGCCGCCCTCCCCCAGGTATGACCGCACTCCTGCGCGGTATGACCGAGCAGCCCGCGGCGAGCATCGTGCTCCCCGGGCTGCTCGTCATTGTCGGCCTGCTGGGGGTCATCATCCCGGTGATCCCCGGCCTGATCGTGGCCCTCATCGGCGTGCTCATCTGGGCTTTGGACCTTTCGACGACGGCCGGCTGGGTCGTCTTCGGCCTATGCGTCGCGATCTATGCGTGCGGGTTGGTCGCGCAATTCCTCATCCCCGGCAAGCGGATGAAGGCGGCAGGCATTTCTAATCTGACGCTCTTCCTCGGGGTGGCCGTGGGCATCATCGGATTCTTCGTCGTGCCGGTCATCGGCGGGCCGCTCGGCTTCGTGGTCGCGATCTTCCTTCTCGAGTTGAGCAAGTCACAGGACAAGGATGCGGCCTGGCGTTCGACGAAGGCGGCCCTGCGCGGCGTGCTGCACAGCATCGGCATCGAGTTGTCGGCCGGGCTGCTCATCCTGACCACCTGGGTGATCGGCGTGCTCGTCACCCGCTGACGCGACCGGCTCGAGACACGCGGCGGCCCCCGGAGCACTGTTCCGGGGGCCGTATGCCGTTGGGCCTGCGAGGACGCGCGGGTCACCACCCGCCGCGGCGGCGATCCCACCGGTCCTCGAGTCGCTCCATGAAGGTGCCGGACTGCGGCCTCCGGCCGCGACCCGGTTTGTGCCCCTTGCCGGCGCGGCGAGCGGAGCCGACCGAGCCGTCGTCGCGCACCACGCCGAAGGGGGCGTGCTGCTTGCGGGGCGGAGCGAAGGCATACGCCAAGGCGGCGACCATGACGACGAAGCCGACGGCACCGACGATCCAGGTGGTGTTGACGCCGAGAAGGACCAGGCCGAGCCCAGCAAGCACGCCGACCAGGCCGATCAGATGCCGCGTATGGGAGCGTCGCGCCGCCACCGACTGCATCTGCGACGCGAACCGTGGGTCCTCGGCATAGAGCGCTTGCTCCATCTGGTCGAGGAGCTGCTGCTCACGCTCCGACAGCGACATAGCGGCCTCCAACAGCGCGTGTCCGGCTGGTGTGCTGCCGGAACGATGACGTTTATATCCAGTATGACGAGCAGAGCGATCAGAAAGGTTGCCGAGTCCTCGGAATCTCGTCCAGGGGGCAGGATAAATCGGGAAACTCCCGGGGGGAAGGGCGTGTCATCGCTTCCTCAGCAAACTGGCAGGTCCTACACTGCCCGGCCCGAATCTCGCGACTGCCCGATCGAGCGCCCGGTCGGCGTCGCGCCAGCCGTGTTCGGGCTCGTCGAGGGTGGGCTGGACCGGAGCGTTCGCGGCCTTGACCAGGCCTTCGACGCGCACCCCGACCAGGCGTAGCCGCGCGCGTTGCAGGCCGAGCGCGTCATAAAGGCTCACGGCGGTGGCGTAGACCTCCTGGCTGACATCGGTGGGGTCGCGCAGCGTCTTGCTCCGGGTGATCGTCGTGAAGTCGGCGAAGCGGACCTTGATCGAGATGGTGCGACCGACCAGGCCGGCCGAACGCATCCGCCGGGCGGTCTTCTGCGACAAACGAAGCAGTTCCCGACGGATGTATGCCGGGTCGTCCACGTCGACCGGGAAGGTCTCGTCGGCGCCGATGCTCTTCTCGCGGTGCACCGGCTCGACGCGACGTGGATCGCGCCCCCAGGCCAGGTTGTGCAGGTGGCTGCCGGTCGCGCCGAGGGCGCGGCGCAGGGTGGCTTCGGGCGTGTGGGCGATATCGGCGACGGTGACCAGGCCGAGCCGGCCGAGATGCTCCTCGGTCTTCTCCCCCACTCCCCAGAGGGCGCCCACCGGGAGTTGCTGGACGAAGGTGACGACCTCGGCGACCGGGACGACGAGCAGACCGTCGGGTTTGCAGACCCCCGAGGCGAGTTTGGCGACGAACTTGGTCGGGGCGACCCCGACCGAGCAGGTGACGCCCTGCTCGTCGTGGACCGTGTCGCGGATCTGCGAAGCGATGGTCGCGGGGCTGCCGAGGCGGCGGACGGCGCCGGAGACGTCGAGGAAGGCTTCGTCGAGACTGAGCGGCTCGACATACGGGGTGATGCTCTCGAAGGTCGCCATGACGGCATCGGAGATGCGGCTGTAGAGCTCGTGATCGGGGGGCAGGACGGTGGCCTGCGGGCACAGGCGGCGGGCGCGGCCCATCGGCATCGCCGAGGTCACGCCGAAGGCGCGGGCCTCGTAGGTCGCGGAGAGGACGACGCCGCGGTTGCCGGCGCCGCCGATGACGACCGGGGTGCCGATCAGGTCGGGCCGCGCGAGCAGGGAGGCGTTGGCGAAGAAGGCGTCCATGTCGACGTGCAGGATCGTGCAGCCGGTGTCGTCCGGGGGCGCGGCGCCGGCCCGGGGTGGGGGTCGGTACTGGCGGCGGGACATCGGCTGGGCCTTTGGGACGGAGGTGCGCGGCGTGGGGGCTGGGGCCGAGGGTCGCTGGTGGGTGTGGCGCTAGTTGTGGCGGCGGGCGACGACGTGCAGGGCCGACCCGATCTGCCCGAGGACGGCGAACTCGGGGTGGGTGGCGACCGCGGTCTCGAGGTCGATCAGGGCGGCCCGCTCGGAGTCGGAGTCGAGATAGATGGAGGGCACCAGGTCGCTGAAGAGCCGGATGCCGTGGCTGCGCAGGACGATGAAGCCGGCGTGGGTGACCAGGGCCTCGATCTCGCTCTGGTCGAAGCGGCGCGGCAGCGGGTCGGCCGTGCCGTAACGGCCGTCGGGACTGTCGAGGGCGGTGCGCGCCTGGGCGAACTGGCCGGCCAGGGCCCGCGCCAGGACAGCAGCCAGGCGCTGGGAGGTGACGAGCGAGAGGTGGCCACCGGGAACGACGACCTCGGCGATCCGGCGCAGGGTGGCCTTGGGGTGGTCGACGACCTCGAGGGTGCCGTGCAGGCAGACCAGGTCGACGCGGGCCTTGAGGATGGTGCGCAGGTCGTCGGCGTCGCCCTGGGTCGAGCGCAGGGTGTCGCCGACGCCGGCATCCTCGGCGCGCCGCCGCAGGGCGGCGAGGGCGTCGGGGCTGGGGTCGACGACGATGACCTCCTGGCCGGCCTGGGCCAGCGGGACGGCGAGGCCGCCGGTGCCGCCGCCGAGGTCGAGGACGCGCAGGGGCCGGCCGAGCTCGCGCTGGCGCTCGGCGACGAGCTCGGAGACGGTGGCCCAGATGGCGGCCGTGCGCAGCCCGGTCTCCACTCCCCAGCGGGGTCGGCGGCGCGGCTGTTCGGTCATGCCGGTGAGTCTATTTGCCCCCGCCGACAGCCGGTGCCGGCGCCTCCGGGGACCTTTGGCGCGCCCGGGGGCCCCGAGAATGGCCTCGATTCAGTCCTGGGAGAAGCCGGTTGCTTCGTCCGGGCCATAGCGGGCCACCGGCAGGCTGGCGACGAGGCGCGGGCCCTCGAATACGTCGATGACGATGTCGATCGACCCGTCCGGCGCGAAGGCTGCGGCATAGCGGGCGGTGAGGGCGGAATCGTCATACGTCCGGTCGTCGCCGGTGGTGGTGTCGATGGTGAGGCTGGGCCTGGGGAACCCCCTGGGTCGGATAAGCGTGAATCGGATGGCCACGTGATACCCGGTATACGCCATCGGGTGGCGGCTGACCAGTCGGCGCGCGGCCGGCCAGGGTCGGATCGGGGGCACGCCCGACGCACGTGGGGGCTGGCGCCGAACAGCGGGTCCGTTCACCAACCGGAGGAGCCAGGGCTGGCGTGCCACAACTTGCGGCCCTGCTGCTGGATGCTCTCGCCCGGGGGGCGAGTGTCGGCATACGGGCTCTGCTGGAAGCCGGAAGCGTGCACCAGCACGCGGCGCCGGCCGCCGGACTCGGCCACGCCGCTGCGTCGCTCTGTGACCGGGTTGCCGCGCGCGTCGAGCGGGATGTCGGTGGCCGCCATCATGGCGCGCACCGCGTCGATGCCGTCGGCCTGCCACGCCTCCCACAGCGCCGTCAACTCCCACGCCCCGGTCGCCCGCAATGAGATGCCGCGCGCACCGGTGCGGCGGGTGATCCCCCGCACCAGCAGCAGCCAGGTATGGAAGACGGTCTCGGCATACGGGCCTTGGACGTCCTCGAAGAAAGTCGAGTCCGACGGGCCGGTGCCGTCCTCCAGGGTCAGGAAGACGACCCGCCGCCCGGAGCGGATCGGCGGCGTCTGCGTCGCGACCTTCACTCCGGCGACCAAGACCGTCGCATTGCTGCGCTGCCCCAACAGATCCTTGCTCGGCGTCACCCCGAGCGCGCGCAGCATCGGCGCGTAGAAATCCATCACGTGCCCCGTCGCATCCAGGCCGAGAATGTCGAGCTCGGCCCGAATGCGCTCGGGGACAGCCATATCCGGCAACCCCGACCCTGCCGTCAGCTGCGGCTCGTCGCCGAGGTCGAGGGCGAGTTGGACCGGCTCGGGTCGCACCGGCGCCGCTGCCTGCGACTGCGCCGCCGCCAGATCGCGTGGGTCCACCCACACCTCGGGCCGTCGCGCCACGTCGCTCGACCCGACACCGTCGCGTCGAGAGTCGGCGACACGCCGAACGGAGCTGCCCGTATGCGGCGTGTCGCCACCTCTCGACGCCGCACCCGGGCGGGCCCGGCGCCGGCCGGTGCGCAGCCCGCGATCCCAGCGGTCGAGCTCGGCGACGCCGAGCAGCAGGTCGCGCCGGGTGATCCGGCCGTGCCGGCCGAGGCCCCCCGCGCTGGCGGACATGCCGTACATCGCATCGAAAGCCCCAGCGAGGACGAGCTTCTCCAGGACCGGCCGCGAGACCTGGGCGCGGTGGAAGAAGTCGGCCAGGCTGGCATACGGCTGGCCGGCGACGACACGCGCGACTTCGGCGGCGCTGATGCCGCTGACATCGGCGAGCGAGAGCCGGATGCCCCAGCCGCGGCCGTCGGCGGTGTCGGGGTCGAGGTCCGGCGCGGGATGCCAGCCGTCGGCGTCGAGCGTGGGAGTTTCGTCGTCGAGGCGTTCAGCGCGGTAGGTATCGCCGGAGGCGTTGACGTCGAGGCCGAGGACGGCGATGCCGTGGACGCGAGCGTCGTCGAGGATCAGGCGCTTGGGATACATCCCCGGGTCGTGGGTCAGCACGCCGGCGAGAAAGTGCGCCGGATAGTGGGTCTTGAGCCAGGCGCTCTGATAGGTCGGCAGCGCGAAGGCCGCCGCGTGCGCCTTGCAGAAGCCGAAGGAGGCAAAGGCCTTCAGGACCGCCCAGATCCGGTCCCGGTGCTCGGGGCCGTAACCGCGCGCCTGCGCCGCCGGCCGCCACCAGCCCTCGATCTCCTCGATGCCCTTGGGGCTGCCCATCGCCCGGCGCACCTCGTCGGACTGGGCCAGCGAGACCCCGGTCGTCTCGGCGATGATCCGCAGCATCTGCTCGTGGAAGACGACGACGCCCTCGGTCTCTTGCAGGGCCGGGATGAGGCTCGGGTGCAGGAATTGCGCCTCGCTCCACCCGTGCCGGGCTTCGAGGAAGGGCCGGATCATGTCGGACTTGACCGGGCCGGGGCGAAAGAGCGAGATATCGATGATCAGGTCCTCGAAACGGACTGGCCCGAACTTGCCGATCAGCTCCCGCTGCCCCGGGCTCTCGATCTGGAAGCAGCCGAGGGTGTGCGTGGTGCGGATCATCGCAAAGGTCGGCTCGTCATCGAGCGGCACCTGGGTGCGGTCGTCGAGATCGACGCGCTCGCCAGTGGTGCGGTCGATCTCGGCCACGGCATACGCCATCGAGGACTGCATCCGGATGCCGAGGACATCGAGCTTGAGCAGGCCGAGGGCCTCGACATCGTCCTTGTCGAACTGGCTCATCGGGAAGCCGAGCCAGCTCGCCTCCACCGGGGTGCGATCGAGCAGCGTGGCGTTGGAGAGGATGACGCCGCACGGGTGGAGGGCGATATGCCGCGGCAGGCCGTCGAGCTTCTCGACGAGGTCGAAGAGGGTGGCGAGCTGGGCGCCGTCTAGGCCGCGGGCGCGCAACTCGGGCAGGTCGGCGATCGCCTGGCGAGCGTCGCGGGCGCGGATGTGCGGGAAGGCCTTGGCGATCTCGTCAACCTCGACGGGCGGCATACCGAGCGCGGCGCCGACATCGCGAATGGCGTGACGGACCTTGTAGGTGTCCATCATCGACACGCACGTGACCCGCTCGCCGCCGAAGCGGTCGAGGATCGCCTCATAGATCTCCGTGCGGCGAGCGGACTCGACGTCGATGTCGATATCGGGCAGTTCGGCGCGCAATGGCGAGCAGAAGCGCTCCATCAGCAGGTCATAGCGGACCGGGTCAATGCCGCTGATCCCGAGGAGATAGTTGACCAGGCTGCCCGCGCCGGAGCCGCGCGCGGCGACGCGGACCCCCCGCTCGCGGATCAGGTCGACGACTTTGGCGACGGTCATGAAATAGGTCGGATAGCCCAGTGCCGCAACGACATTCAGCTCGTCGTCGAGGCGAGCCTCGACGGTGCGCAGCTCACTCTCGCCCGCGTCCGGATAGCGCGTCAGGACGGCGGCGCGGCAGCGCTCGGCGAGCACCTGCTGCGGATCGACACCGGCCGGTATGCCGACGACCTCCGGCTCGGGCAGGTGCACCGCGCCGATCCCGAGGTCGCGCCGGGGATGTTGCGCGCACCGCATCGCCAGGGCGTGGGTGTCGGCGATCAGGCGGTCGGCGCGGTCGTTGCTCATGTGGCCGGCGCGCTCGGCGACCTCACGGGCGATCCGGTGCATCGTCGCAGTGGTCGCGAGGTGGCCGGCCTCGGAGACCCGGTCGAGATGGCGGCGATCGAGCAGCACGAGTCGCCGGGCGGCATCGAGGACATCGACGATCCGCGCGTCGACCGGGTCGATATGCCGGACGGCGGCGGTGAGGATTGCCGGTATGCCGGCCTCGTCGGCGAGCGCGAGCATCCGCGCGGCGTGGTTGCGCGACCCGGACGTGCCGTCGGGGCCGCCGTGACAGACGATCTCGACGACCAAGCCGTCGCGGGGCAGGAGCGCGCGCCAGGCCGCGAGGAGGGCGCGGGCGGTCGTGCGGTCCTTGCGCAGCACGGCCCGGCCGACGTCGGAGTCGGGGCCGAGCAGTGCTATCAAACGTGCCGGTTCACGCTCTTGGTTGTCGTTACCGCGGGGTGGGGGGTGGGGGGACGTGGCGAAAATCCATCCGGCGTCAGTCGCATCGCGACCTCCGCCTCCCGCCAGACCCAGCCATCGCCCCGACCTCCCATCCCCCGCCCCGCTCGGGATACGCCCTTCCGGCTCCCTCGTCCCCTCGGTCCCCGCCAGCAAGTCCCCGGGGTTGATCGGCGCCGACCCGCCCGCGAATCTGGCGACCTGCCAGGGGGTGCTGATCGGGTTGCCGCGCTCGCCGCGCAGGTGGGTGTCGGTGACCATGCGGCACAAGGCGGCCCAGCCCTGGCTCGAGGTCAGGCCGGTCGCGGGGCCGTGGGCACCGGAACCATTGGCCAGCACTGTGATGCGCGGCAGGCGCGGGTCGACGATCGCGCCGCCCCGGGCCGGGGTGCGTGGCGGGCGGCGGCGCGGATCGGGCGGGGCGTCGAGGATGCCACCGGCCATCGCCAGGTCGACGCCGAGCACCGGCGCGAGCCCGGCCTTGGCCGCGGCCTGGACGAAGCGGATCGCCCCATAGAGCCCGTCGCGATCGGTCAGGGCGATCGCCGGCTGGCCGTACTGCGCGGCCCGCTCGATCAGTGCCTCCGGGGTCGCCGCGCCGTAGCGCATGGAGAAGCCCGAGGCGAGGTGCAGATGGGTGAACTCGGTCATGGCGGGTCACTTGATGACTGAATGGGTTGAGATCTCTGAGGTCGGGTGCGCCCGTCGACTGTGGGGTCGAGGCGATGGTGTCGGCTTGCTGGGCTGACGGGACAGCCGCGCATACACCGGTTCGTCACCATGACACCGGTTCGCCACGGCCACACCCGTCCGGACCGGTGCCTACGTGACAAACCCGGGTATGCGTGACAAACCCGTGCACGGGCGGCGCCGGGCACGAGAGGCGCCCATCAGGACAGGGCCGGGGTCAGGCGAAGGGGTTCGGCGGCGCGGGTCAGGCCGAGCAGGCGGCGAACCCGGTCGTGGAACTCGCCGGCCGAGCGCACCAGGTCGTCGGCCTCGCGCACCGAGACCACCTGCCGGCCTTCGTCCACCGCCCAGCGCCGGGTGGCCGTATGCGCGAAGAACTCGGCCCACTCTCGCAACTCCGGCGCGACCGCGGGCAGCAACTCCCACAGATTGCGCGGGCCACCGGTGGAGCGCGTGCCGATCAGTTGCGGGCCACGAACCGCCAGCACCGCGGCGGCCGCGCGCAAGGCGGCGAGCTGGGCGATGACATAGCGCTGCGCCACTTCGCCGGCGTGGCTGGCCTCGACCAGAGACGCGCTCGACCCGTCCAGCAGATCGAGCGCCGACGCCACCCGAGCCGCGTCGAATCGTGATTCGTGCACCGTCTTCTCCTGTCGCACAAGGGTTTCCGCTGTCATGGCCGACCTCAGTCCTGGACCCGCAGTAGCGTCCAGCTCGGGTAGGACTGGTCGACGTCGGTGTCCCGGCCGATGTCATAGACCCCCGTGCCCGTATGCCGGCCGGCGCTCGCCTCCACGCGCCAGACGGTCCGCTCCCCCGCCTGCGGCGCACCCACGGGGTCCTGCCACCACGAGCGGCGCTCGGTCCAGCGATCGACCAGGCCGCGCACGGCATACAGCCGGCCCCGCCAGATAAAGGCGGACATCACCTCGTCCTGGGCCTGGACGTGGACCGGTTCGTCATAGCAACGGGCCATGGGCGTCTCCTCGACTAAGGCAGGCTGCGATGGCCGGCCGCAGGGGGTCGACGACATCGCCGCCGGGCGGCTGAAATAGGTCACCTAGAACGAATGTTCGTCGAACGTATGTTCTAGAACGACCATACTCCCCGCCGATGCATGACCGTCAAGCCCGGCCCGGGAAGATCCTCGGGCGTCACGGCTCCTTGGCTCAGGGCAGCACCATCGGCTCCTCCGGGAGCGGCCGGCCCGACCGGTAGGGGCCGACCCGCACCGACAGCGAGGCCAGGGCGTGCAGCCCGGCCAGCACCGCGATCGTCGCCCGGACGCCGAGGCGATCGCCGAGCCAGCCCGCGGCCAGCCCGCCGAGAGGCAAGGCACCCGACCAGGGACGACGCCGAGACGACCCGGGCCATGACCGCCGAGGGGAGATAGCGCATCCGGAAGGCCCCGCGCAGCACATTCGCACCGACGACGCCGACCCCGGCGAGGGCAGCCCCCAGCGGCACCAGAGCGACCAGGATGCCGGGGCGGGACAGGGCAATCAGTTCGGGAGCAGCGAGATCTTTTGCCAGATCTTCCCGGACATGCCCGTCGTCATGGTCTCGATGGTGCTGATGGTGTCCAGGACGAGGGCGTCCTCGGACTCCTCGGCGCAGAGCGCCGCGACCTTGCCGATCAGGGAGAGCAACTCCGAGCAGTAGTCGAGATAGTGCTCCAGGTCGTCGCGGCCGAGGCCGGGGTCGACCGAGTGCGAGGTGGGGACAAAGTCGGGCCGCAGCCGCTCGGGATCCTTGGTGAGTTGGTGCATGTCGACGATGTGCGCGAGCGAGCGCAGCCGGTGCAGCGTCGCCAGCAGCCGGCCACGCTCAATCCGCTCCGGCCAAGCGCGCAGGAAGAAGAGCGCGATGCCGGCGAAGACCAGGTCGTTGATCATCGACTCGATCAGCGGCACCCACTCGATCGTGGTGTCCGGCCCGTGCCGGATGGCATCGCGCACGGCCAGGAGAAGCAGGATCGAGGTCGCGGCGAGGATGAGGACGGAGCCGAGCCGCGCGGCATACGTCACTCGGTGCAGGCGCCGCCGGGCACCGTCACCTTCATGGTCGATCTTCTTGGCGATGGTGACGAGTTCATCGGCGACGTGGCCGAGATGGCGCTCCGGGAAGCGCGCCCGGATCCGGTCGGCAAGTCGGACGACCGTCGCGTGCACAAGCCCCGGATCGAGGCGCTCCATCCGGCGTTTCCCCACGGGCGCGAAGCCTATTGGGTCATCGACCCTGGCGGCCTCCGCAGGCCCGGATCCGCCGCGACAGCCTACAGTCCCATCCGTGATGCACCCGGCCGTCGGACGGCTCGTATGCCGATCCTGACCCTCTTCTGCGGGCTGCCCGGCGCGGGCAAGACGACGCGAGCCAAGCGCTTGGAGCAGGCCGGCCGCGGCGTGCGCCTGTGCACCGATGACTGGCAGGGCCCCCTGGGATTGCCGCGCGCCGACACCGACTTCCACGACCGGCTGCAGAGGTGGCTGTACGACCACGCGATGACCCTGCTGCTGACGGGGTGCGATGTGATCCTCGAGGACGGCCTGTGGATGCAGCGGAGCGGGAGCGGACCTTCGCCGATGCACGCGCCGCCGGCGCGAAAATCGACTTCCACATCTTCGACGTGCCCGTGGAGGAGCTGTGGCACCGCCTGACCCACCGTGCCGCCGCGGCCGGACGCGGCGACTACCCAATGACACTCGACGAATTGCGTTGGGTAGCGTCGCTTTTCGAGTCACCGATGGCCGATGAATTGCGCGGCGTGGACACGTGGACACGGCACCAGGGCGGGTTGGGTCCACTGCCGGCCTGATGGGCGGCCGGGACCGTCACCGCTCGGGGCTAGAGGCGCGCGGACGACCCTGGGCCACGGCATACGCGCTCGGGGTGGCGCCGACGGCGGCGGTGAACTCGCGGCTCAGGTGCGCCTGGTCGCTGTAGCCGAGATCCGCAGCGACGTCGGCCCAGCGCACCTCCTCCCCCCGCGCGACCCGCTCGGCCGCCTCGATCAGGCGCAGCCGGCGCAGCATCCAGGCCGGTGAGATCCCGGCATACTCCGCGAACAGCCGCTGCAGCGTCCGCACGCTCACGCCGGCGTATGCCGCGAGTTCCCCCACCAGCCGCAAGTCCGGGTCCGCGGTGGCCGCCTCGGCGATCGCGCCGACCTCGCGGGCCGTCCGAATCCGCGCCTGATCGGCCTGCGCCAGAAGGGGTTCCAGCGCGCTGAGGAGGTGCCCGGCTCGCTCGGCTCCGGTCGACGCCCGGGCCATCTCGGCCCCGAGGGCGGCCGAGTCCACGGGCAGCACGTGCTCCATCGGCACCTCGGCGTCGGTCCACTGCGCCACCGAGCCATTGACGAGCGCGCCGAAGCCGCCGACCGTCGTCTTGACGGCGACATTCCACCCCGAGCCCGACAACACGCGCGTGGTGCGCCGGGAGGCGACGCCGACGACGCGGGGGGTCACGGCGCACGGGCCGGGTGGGGGGTTCGGGCCTGGTGGCGGCGTGGTGCCGACGCTGAGGTTCACGGCAGGCAGCGAGAGCACATCCTGGGCGTAGCTCTCCCCCGGCGGCACCTCCCAGGTGACCGACCAGGCCCAGTCGAGGATGCCCACCCACTGCGGCCCGACCGGTAAGCGCTCGAGCGTGACCCACTGACGCATCTGCCCCGGATAGAGGATCGCGCGGGTGTCGCGGCGCGGGTCGGGTGGAGTGGGCACGGCCGCCAGCCTACGGACGTATGCGGTGGCCCAAGTTGGCGCGAATCTTCAAGTCCCGGGCGGGCAGGCGGACATACCGTCGATGTATGACAACCGATGCACCCCCGCCCACCCATCACCAGGCCACCGCGGCCGAGACCCGCAACGTCCTGCTCGCCATCGCCGATCTGCTCGACGCGCTCCCCGCGGGCGCCGACGCCGACCCGACGCCCTGCACCGACTACTCGGTCGCCGACCTGCGTGAGCACATCGTCAGTTGGTCGACCGCCTTCGGCGCTGGGTTCAGCGACCCCGGCGGCCACGCGCCCGACGCGGCCGCCGTCCAGGTGGAGGGGACCGGGAGCGCCCAGGTGCGCGCGGCGGGCGAGGCGATCGTCGCCGGGATCGCGGCGGGTGGCGCCGAGCGCGACCTGACCCTGGCCGACGGCAATGCGATGCCGGGCGCCATGGCGCTGGCGATGACGCTCTGGGAGTACCAGGTGCACGGCTGGGATCTGGCGGTCGCGACCGGACAGGTCTGGGCACCGGCCCCCGAGGCGGTCGAGGGCTCGATCGGCTTCGCCGAGCAGATGCTCACGCCGGACTTCCAGGGCGAGGGCTTGGCCTTTGCCCCCCGCGTGCCGGTGCCTGCCGACGCGCCCGCCATCGAGCGGCTCGTGGGCATGTCGGGCCGCGACCCGCAGTGGGCGCCGCCCGCCTGATCCCGAATGCCATAAACGTGGCACGATAATGGCATGCCCCGCATCCGAATCAGCACCACCGTTGACGGTGAGTTGCTGACGCGCGCCCGAGCCGCCCATGGGCCTAGCACCGACTCGTCGTTACTGGAATCCGCCCTGGAGGCATTGCTTCGCCGCTATCGCGATGCCGCGATCGACCAGCAATATGCACGGGCATATGCAGAGCATCCGATGC
The DNA here is from genome assembly GCF_039531165.1 of Nostocoides vanveenii. NCBI lineage: Bacteria > Bacillati > Actinomycetota > Actinomycetes > Micrococcales > Intrasporangiaceae > Nostocoides > Nostocoides vanveenii. Next base: position 33,533 of record NZ_BAAAPN010000100.1, read on the forward strand.
ACACGCGGGATGACTGGGGCGACCTGGAAACCTTCCTCGACGCTGCCGGCCGGATGTGATCGCGCGATGGCACTGCCTACCCGGGGCGAGGTGTGGTGGGCCGACTTGGCCGATGCCGGCGCTCGCCCAGTGGTCGTGCTCAGCCGCGATGCCGCGATCGTCGGCCGACGACGCACCGTGGTTGCCTCATGCAGCACGGTGATCCGTGGACTGGCCAGCGAAGTCCCGCTGGAGCCGGGCGACGACCCGGTCCCAAAACTATGCGTGGTGCAACTCGATGCCGTCGTCGACGTGCCCGTGCGCACGCTGGTTCGCCGCCTGGGCCAGCTCAGCGAGCAACGAATGCGCGAGGTCTGCTCGGCGCTGGCGCTCGCTATGGGCTGCTCGTGAGACACCCTCGAGCTTCTGTCGACTTGACTGGTTGCCCCGACGTCGACGTCCGCGCGTCCGGCCAGCTTTCGGCCCCGCGTCGAGGTCCTCGGCGAGCCCACTTTGGTTTTGGCCGTGCAGACGAGTGCGGTTGATCCACAGCGACTCGGTGAACGTGTCGTCAGTCGGCCAGGTCGCGCGCGCCATCGCGCAGCAGGCCCGCGAGGGTCGCGGCCAGCGGGGCGCGCGTGTCCTCAACCGGTCGCACGATGTGGATCGTCTGCCGCAGGCGGGGCCGGACCAGCGGGCGCCAGGTCGCGCCGGGCCAGTGCCGCAGCGTCATTCGTGAGACCAGGGCGACGCCATAGCCGGTGGCGACGAGGGCCTGCGCCACGTCATACGAATCGCTCTCGAATCGCACGCGCGGCGCGAAACCCGCTGCGGCGGTGGAGCGGTCGAACTGCGCCCGCGCGTGCACGCGCCCGCTGATCACCACCCACGCCTCGTCCGACAGCTCCGGCAGGGCGACCGGACTCGGCCGCGCCGCGCCGCGCCAGCGGATGATCGTCAGGCAGGATCACGACGATCGGATCGGCCGCCAGCCGCGTGACCCGCACACGGGGATCGGCGACCGGCACGTTGTCCCAGGTCGCCATCAGCGCGAGATACAGATCGCCCTCGGCGACCAACCGGAGGCGTCGACACTCCGGATGTCGAACACCGACAGGTCGGCGTCGCCGACGCGGTGCCGCAGCGCCGTCATCGCCCGCGGCAACAGGTGGAGCGCCGCCTGCTGGAAGGCACCGAGTCGCAGCCGCCGGCGCGCACCCTCGCGTCGGAGCCGGAACTCCGTCAGTGCCTCCCGCGCCTCCCGGTCGATGCGCCGCCCGTATGCCGCAAGCACCTCCCCGTCAGGGGTCAACCGCGCACCGCGCGGCCCACGATCGACGAGCCTTGTGCCCCAGACGGATTCGGCCTTTGCCAGCCTCTGCGTTGCCGCCGCGGCGGTGATACCGAGGACGTCGGCGGCACCGGCGAGCGACCCGTGGTCCTGGATCAAAAGAGCAAGCGCAAGTGCTCGCTCTCGTCAGCCTTCATGATTCTTAAGATCGGGCGCGCAAAGGCACCTTTTCGTTAACGGCGCGATTCAGCGCGCTGGAGCCCATGAAGCTTCTCGCCTTCGTCACCACCACGTGGCTCCTCGCGATGCTCCCGGGCGTCGGGCAGGCAATCATGCTTCGCCAAGTCCTGGTCCGCGGCCGGCGCGCGGCGATGATGAGCAATCTCGGGACGGCCGCCGGCCTGCTGATCTGGAGCCTCGACGCCGCGGCCGGTCTCTCCGCCATCCTGCTCGCCAACCCGGCCGCCTTCGCCACGCTGCGCATCGCCGGCGGCGTCGTGCTCGTCTGGCTCGGTGTCCGCGGGCTGCTCGCCCTGCGCCACCCAGTTGCGACGCTGGATCACACTGCCGCGCAAGCGGCCTCACCCCGAGCGGACTTCGTCACCGGTCTCGCGGTCAACCTCGGCAACCCCAAGGCGGGCCTTTTCGCGATCGCGCTCCTCCCCCAGTTCGTGCCTGCGCAAGCGCCGCAGTTCTGGGCGATGACTGGGCTCGGCGTGCTCTGGGCCGTGGTGACGATGGCGTGGTACGTGCTCGTCATCCGGCTGGCCGAGCGCGCCGAGCCCTGCTCAGCCGCCGGCGCCCGGCGACGATCCTGACGGGCGTCAGCAGCTTGAGCCTGGTCGGCATCGGTTTCACCGTGGCCGCCGGCCTCTGACCGCCCCCCTCCAGGCTCGTTGAGTGATATTGCGGCCGCGCTCTTGTTCATCGATCACCGGGGCATGGCCGGCCGGCCGATCCGCACTGGCTAAGGTCGCCTCCATGGCCCCCGATCTAACCTCCCACCCCGGCGTGACTGCCGTCCGCGCCGCCCTCACGGAGCGCGGCTTCGAGCCCGAGTTGCGCGTCCTCCCCGACGCCGTCCGCACCGCTCAGGCCGCGGCCGACGCCCTCGGCATCACCCCGGCCGAGATCGCGAACTCGCTGGTCTTCAGGGGCATTGGCGCCGACGGCACCGAGACTCCCATCCTCGTGATGGCGAGCGGCGGGCACCGGGTGGACACGGCATACGTGGCGGGCGTGCTGGGGATGGCGGCCCTGGAGCGCGCCGACCCCGACTTCGTCCGCACCCATACGGGCATGGCGATCGGCGGCGTCGCTCCCGTCGGCCACCCAACCCCGCTGCGCACGCTGGTCGACACCGATCTCGCGGCCTACGCAGAGGTCTGGGCCGCCGCCGGCCACTCCCACACCGTCTTCCGGACCACGTATGCCGACCTCCTCACCATGACGGGCGGCACCCCCACGACCGTGGTCGGCTGAGCGACTACTGGCCAGTGCGCCCGTCGACGCACTCGCGCAGCAGGTCGGCGTGGCCGGCGTGCCTGGCGTACTCCTCGACGAGGTGGACGATGACATCGCGCGCCTCGATCTGCTGATCGCGCACCGAGACGATGGTGTCGAGATCGAGCCCGGCATACACCTCCTGCGCGTGCGCGACCTCGACTCGCCAACTCGCCCACGCATCGGCGACGCACGCCTCGCCCGCCGTGACGCCGTCGAAGTCGAGGTCGGGCTCGGCCTCGGTGCGATAGAGCCGCGGCAGCTCGGGATGGCCTTCGAGAACCCTTCTCGCCCAACTGTGTTCGACGCGGGCCAGATGGCGGATCAGCCCCAGCAGCGACAGGGTGGACGGTGGCACCGAGCGCGTTGCCAACTGAGCCGGGGTCAGCCCAGAGCACTTGAGCTCGATCGTCATCCGGTAGCGGTCAAGATACTCCCCCAGCACTGCCTTCTCACCGCGCCCCGGCGCGATCGCCTCCCGCGGGTCATCTCCCGGAGCCGCCCACATGCCATCGAAGCTCACGGCCCAACCGTATGCCGCCCGCTCGCCGGGATGAGGTCAGCGGACCGCCGAAAGGCCAAGATTTTCGAAGACCTCCAGGGTCGCGGTCGAGCGGTTCATGGTGATGAAGTGCAGGCCCGGGGCACCTTCGGCGAGCATTGCCTGGGCCAGTTCGGTGGCAATCTCCACACCGACGGCCCGAACCGCCGCCGGGTCGCCGTCAACCGCCGACAAGCGCGCGACGACCGCCTCGGGCAGGGGCGTTCCCATCAGCTCCGACATCCGGGCGATCTGCTTGACATTGGTCACCGGCATCAGGCCCGGTGTGACCGGCAGGTCTCGCCGGGCCGCGACCGCATCGCGCAGCCGCAGATAGGTGGTCGCGTCGAACACCATTTGGGTGACGGCAAACTCGGCGCCCGCGTCCGCTTTGCGGACGAGCACCTCGACATCGTCCTCGAAGCTTGCCGACTCGGGGTGGACGTCCGGGAAGGCGGCAACCCCGACGGTGAAATCGCCGAGGGTTTTGATCAGACGGACCAGGTCATCGGCGTGCGAGAGGCCGTCCGGGTGCGCGACCCACTCGACGGCTCCCCGCGGCGGGTCACCGCGCAGGGCGAGGACGTTGCGGATCCCGACGGCGGCATACGCCCCGATGACCTGGCGCAACTGCGCGACGGAAGCCCCGACGCAGGTCAGGTGCGCCAGCGGCGTCAAGGTGGTCTCGCGGGCGATCCGCTCGGTGATCGCGACGGTGCGATCCTGACTGGAGCCGCCCGCGCCATACGTGATCGACACAAAGTCGGGACGGGCCCGCTCGAGGCGCCGAATGGCGTCCATGAGCGTCGTCTCGGCAGCGTCGTCCTTGGGCGGGAAGAACTCGAAGCTGACGGTCGGCCGGCCGGCGCGCAGGTCAGCGGGGATGGACATGGCCGCTAGGGTACGTGCCCCGCGCGGCGCCCACCGATGGCGTAGATAGGGTGAGATACCCGGCGGCGCCCGTCGCGCAGGCATACGGGGATCAGCGGGAGGAGCGGCGGTGGCCGGCATCGACATCACGGCGCTCCGCCCACGCATCGATACCGCCGTGCACGCGCAACTGGCGCGAGGACGCGCCGATCTGACCGAACTCGCTCCCGAGGCCGACGACCTGCTCGACGCCATCAGCGCGTTGATGGCCGGAGGGAAGCTGCTACGGCCGACCTTTCTCTATCTCGGCTATCGCGCTGCTGGGCGCCCGGACGCCGACGGTGCGGTCGCGCTGGCGTCGGCGATGGAGTTCGTCCAGGCGGCAGCCCTGATCCACGACGACGTCATCGACTCTTCCGACACCCGGCGCGGTGCGCCGACGGTGCACCGCGCCCTGGCGAGCGCGCACGCGCAGCGCGGGTGGGAGGGCGACGGATCGGCCTTCGGCGTCGCCGGCGCGATTCTCGCCGGCAACCTCTGCCTCGGGTGGGCCGACCAGGCGTATGACGAGTGCGGGCTGCCGTCCGCCGATCTCGAGCGCGGGCGGGCGACGTTCGACCTGATGCGGGCGCAGTTGATGGCCGGGCAGTATCTCGACGTCGTCGGGTCCGTGCGGCCGTGGGCGGGCGCGAGCCCGGCCGAGCGGGTGGCGATCGCCGAGCGAGTCATCACCTACAAGTCGGCGAAGTACTCGATCCAGCAACCGCTGCTCATCGGTGCGCGCACGGGCGGGGTGACCGGGGCCGCTCTCGCGGCGCTTGCGGCCTACGGCCTCGATCTGGGGATCGCCTTCCAGTTGCGCGACGACGTGCTGGGGGTCTTCGGCGACCCGGGGGTGACCGGCAAGCCGGCCGGCGACGACCTGCGCGAGGGCAAGCGGACGGTGCTGATCGCGCATACGCTCGCGCTGGCCGCGCCCGCGGACCGGACGTATGTCGAGACCCACCTCGGCGACGCCGCCCTGACACCCGAGGCCGTCCAGCGTCTCCGGGCGATCATTGCCGGCTGCGGGGCAACCGACGCCGTCGAGGCAGCCATCGCCGCCCGCGCGACGTCGGCGGCGCACGCGCTTGCCGGGGCTGATGTCGACCAGGACGCCGCCGCCGCGCTCGGCGCGATGATCGAGACCGTCACCGATCGCCACGCCTGACCCCGTCGAGAGGTCACATCCACCCCGTCGACAGGACGTGTTCGACGCCTCGGCAGGAGCACTTCAGTTCTCGGTCCCTGCGCGCAGCGGGGTCCGGTCTGGTATCACCATGTCGGGGTCGAGGCGTCAGCCCTCTTCCATCGCCCGCCGGCGGACCTCGGTCTTGAACCCCGCACGGATCGCGTCTATCGCGTGACTGCCGCCGCCGGGCAGCGAGTCGTCGGGGGTGAAGAGCCACTCAATGATTTCTGGGTCGTCGAAGCCGATGTCGCTCAGGACCGTGATGGTGCCCTTGAGCGCCGCCAGCGGGCCGGCCTCATCGACGAACGCCGCCGGGACGCTGAGCACCGACCGCTCGCCTCGACGCACGGCGACGAATTCGCGCTCCTCGATCAGCCGGCGCACACCGGAGGGGCTCAGGCCGAGGCGTTCGCACAGGTCGGGGACGGTCAGCCAGTCGCCGACCAGGGCATCGAGATCCACGCCCGGGAGCCTAGCGCCCAACGCCTGCGGGGATCTTCGGGCTTCGACGGACTCGGGATTCGGGCGGAATTCACGGTGGCAGCTTCCGGAGTAGAACTCGTCCCGGCGCCTGGCCCCACGCGCCACACGCGCAACTTCGCTATCCTCGTGTCCCACGCGACTCTCCCGTCACTCCGGTTCAGCGCACCGGGACTGCCCTGCCCCCGTCCTGGAAGGACGCACTCGAATGGCCCCCCTGTTCACCTTGCCCGCCACCCCACCGGCCCTGATCGACCTTCCAGCCCTTGCCCAGCACACCAGCAGCGGGCAGCGGCATACGGTTCGCTCGGGTGACACCGTCTTCGGTCTGGCGCTGCGCTATCACACGACGACGAGCGCGATCGCCGCGGCCAACAACCTCGCCAACACCCGCCTGATCCGCCCCGGTGATGTCCTGACGATTCCGTCCGGCAGCACGAGCGCGGCGAAGCGCCCGGCGCGCACCACCAGCGGTCATTTCGTCCGCGCGGGCGAGACCCTCAGCGGCATCGCCGCCCGCTACGGCACCACGATCTCGGCGCTGGCCAAGGCCAATGGCATCTCCCCCAGCCGGTTCATCCTCCCCGGCCAGCGCCTCTCGATCCCCGGCGCGACCAGTCGCGTCGACCGCAGTTTCGAGTCCAGCCCCAAGGCGACGACCAAGTCCCCCGTCCGCGGGATGACCTCGCGCACCGCGACCCGCGACCTGATCGTCGCCACCGCCAACCGGTATGGCGTCGACCACCGCCTCGCGCTCGCCATCGCCTGGCAGGAATCCGGCTGGAACCAGGGCGTCACCTCCGGGGTCGGCGCGGTCGGTACCATGCAGGTCATGCCGGGCAGCGGCACCTGGGCCAGCAGCCTGATCAACCGCAAACTCAACCTGCACGACCAGCGCGACAATGTCACCGCGGGCGTCGTGATCATCCGTCAGTTGACCAAGATGGCCAGCAACCGCGACGAGGTCATCGCTGCCTACTACCAGGGCCTGGGCTCGGTGCGGGCGCGCGGGTGGTACTCCGACACACGGCAATACGTCGCCAACGTCAACTACTTCCGCCAGCGCCTCTGAGCGCGCCGCCCGCGGACGCCACCGAAGGGGGCCGTAGACTTTGCCGGTGAATGAGGTGGGGCCGGACGCCCTGATCGGCCAGGTCGTCGACGGTCGCTACCAGGTCCTCGAGCGCATCGCCACCGGGGGTATGGCGACCGTCTACCGCGCGCTCGACACCCGCCTCGATCGCGACGTCGCCCTGAAGGTGATGCGTCCGCATCTGGCGCACGACGACAGTTTCGTCGCCCGTTTCCACCGCGAGGCTCGCGCCGCTGCCCGGCTCGCCCACCCCAATATCGTCGGGGTCTTCGACCAGGGCCGCGACGGTGACCTGCTCTTCCTCGTCATGGAATACGTGCCGGGCCGCAACCTGCGCGACATCGTCGACACCGACGGCGCCCTGGCCCCACGGGCCGCTCTGGACATCTTCGAGCCGATGCTGAAGGCGTTGGCCGTTGCTCACCAGGCCGGCTTCGTCCACCGCGACGTCAAGCCCGAGAACGTTCTGGTCCGCGCGGACGGCGTCGTCAAGGTCGCCGACTTCGGCTTGGCCCGCGCCGTCACCAGCGAGACGGTCACATCCGCGACCAGCGAAGTCCTGGGCACCTTGTCCTATATCTCGCCGGAGCAGATGGAGTTGAGCCAGGTCACGCCGCGTAGCGATGTGTATGGCGCGGGCCTGGTGCTCTTCGAGATGCTCACCGGCCGCAAGGCCTTCACCGGCGAGTCCATCCCCAATGTCATCTTCCAGCATCTCCACCAAGGCGTGCCGACGCCGTCGACCATCGTCGCGGGGCTGGCTCCGGAGCTCGACGACCTCGTGCTGAGCGCGGCGGCCAAGGAACCCACCGATCGCCCGGCCGACGCCGGTGAGCTCCTCGCGCGCGTCCGGCTCGTCCGCGGCGCTCTCGGTGCCGCACTGGACGACCGCCCTTCGCGCAGCGCAGCAGCGACGAATGACACCTCGGTCCTACCGACGGTCAGCGACCCCACCGAGCACACCGCCCCCTATGCCGTGTCCCCAGCCGCCCTGACGGGGGCCACCGCGGGGGCAGCCGCGGGGGCAGTCGCCGACGGCACGCGCGACCCGGGAGGCAGGGCGGCTCTGCCACGGGTTGCCCCGGCGCCTTCGGCGGCCGGAGCCGGCCTAGCCACCGGGGGGCGCGGCTCCGGTGGACGAGGTTCGGCGTCCCCCGACGACGGCGAGGTGTCCCCTCACGGCGCCGTCCCCGCCAAGCCGTTGCGCCGCACCGCAGCGGCGCCGGCGCCCGCCCCGCCGCCGCCGAAGCGGAGCCGGCGCGGCCTGCTCGCCGCCGTCCTCGCGGTGCTCCTCATCGCGGCGGGTGGGATCGCCGCCTATCTGACCATCGGGCCGGGCGCACCCACGACGGTCCCGACGCTGGCCGGGCTCTCGGTCGCGGACGCTCATACGGCACTCGACCGGGCACACCTGAAGGCCAAGGACGTCCCGGCGTTCAGCGAGGACGTCGTCTCGGGGATCGTGATCTCCGCCAAACCCGACAAGGGCGCCGAGTTGCGGCGAGGGCAGACGGTTACCCTCACCGTCTCCAAGGGGCAGGAGCGCTATCTGGTGCCCACGCTGGCGGGCGCCTCCAAGGCGACGGCGACGGCGCGCCTGGCGAAGGTCAACCTCGAGTTGGGCCCGATCACGCAGGCCTACTCCGACACGGTGGCCAAGGGGCGGATCATCTCCTCCGACCCCAGCGAGGGCGCATCGGTCAAGCGCGGCACCCCCGTCTCGATCGTGATCAGCAATGGGCCGCAGCCCTTCGATGTGCCCGACTTCCGGGGGATGTCCCTCGCGGACGCCCAGACCCTGGCCGAGCAAAGCGGCTTGACCCTGACCGAGGGTGACACCGTGTTCTCGACCGAATACGACAAGGACACGGTGGCGGCCCAGGACCCGGCGGTCGGCGGCCAGGTCGTCAAGGGCGACACCGTCACGATCGCGATGTCCAAGGGCCCTGAGATGGTCAACGTCCCGAGCGTGTTCCGGATGAGTGAGGCCAAGGCCGTGGCCACGCTCAAGGCAGCCGGCTTCGACGTCAAGGTCGACCGCTTCCTCGGCGCGCCGCTGGACATGTGCACCGGCCAGACGCCCCCCGGCGGCACCAAGGCCCCCAAGGGCAGCACCATCACCATCACGATCGTCTAGGCGATGGCCGCGACGTCGACCCGGCGGACGACCCTGCTCGCCACCGGACTGCTGGTGCTGATGACGGCGACCTGGGGGTCGACCTTCTTCCTGATCCGCGACTTGGTGCAGCACGTGCCGTCGGCCGACTTCCTGTTCGTCCGGTTCACGATCGCCGCCATCGTCATGGCGGTCGTCTTCCGCGCGCAGATCCTGGCCCTGCCCCGCCGGCAGCTGCGACTCTCGCTGCTGCTGGGCGCGCTCTACGGCTGCGCCCAACTCCTGCAGACCACGGGTTTGGAGCACACCTCGGCCTCGGTCTCCGGCTTCGTCACCGGCGCGTATGTCGTGCTCACCCCGATCTGCGGGGCAGTGATCCTGCGCAAGCGCATCCCGGGCGCCCTGTGGGTGGCCGTGCTGCTCGCCACCGTGGGTCTCGGCGTGCTCTCGCTGCGCGGCTTCGCCGTGGGGCAGGGCGAAGGCCTGACGCTGGCGGCGGCGCTGCTCTATGCCTTGCACATCGTCGGCCTCGGCCAGTGGTCGACACCGGCTCAGGCCACGGGGATGGCCAGCGTCCAGGCGGGCGTCATCGCCGCGGTCTGCCTCGTGGCCGCGCTCCCGGGCGGCATCACGCTGCCGGCGACCGGCGGGCAGTGGGCATCGCTGCTCTATATGGCGCTGGTGGCCGGGGCCTTCGCGCTTTGGGCGCAGACCTGGGCGCAGGCCCACCTCGACGCCACCCGGGCGGCCATCATCATGACCACCGAGCCGGTCTTCGCCGCTCTGTTCGCCGTGCTCTTCGGTGGGGAATCCGCGACCTCGCGCATGCTCCTGGGCGGCGCCCTCGTCCTCGCGGCGATGTATGTCTCCGAACTCTCCGGCCGCACCCACCCGCCCGCCGACCCGCGCTCCGCCGAGGCCCTGCACCACGACGCCCCTTGAGCGCACCGACCCCCTGTTCCTAAACTCTGCTAGGACACCCTCCGCAGTTCTCCGCTCCTTCGGCCCACGCAGAGCGTGGGACCCAGCTCCAATACTTCGCGGGGACCCCGTCCGTCCGTGGTTTCGATAACACGGCGTAGCAGCATTTAGGTGACCTCCAACAGGGTCTGCCCTGCTCGACGTCCCCGAAGGTGTGCTGAGTCGGGGTGTCAAGGGCCATCGAGACCTGCCCGGTGACGGTCAGAGACTGATGCTCCTATTGCGTGTCAAGCCTTTGGGGAGGGGGAGTTTCAGGCGGCGGCGAGCCAGGCTCTGTAGCGGGTGGCGAGTTCGTCGTTGGGGCGTCTCCC
>NZ_BAAAPN010000101.1:0-44329 GCF_039531165.1 Nostocoides vanveenii
CGCGGCTCCGCCCTCGGCTTCCGCAACCTCACCAACTACATCGCCCCCTCCCTACTCGAAACCGGCGGATTCAGACCACAACTACACCCTCGTTTGGGATGAGCCCGATAACCTCGGGCCTGGAGGCTCTCGGGGAGGTTGGCGCGGACGCGCCAGGGGCGATTGCTGCAGACCCGGGTGGCCGTGCCGTCGGGCCAACTCGGGAATGCCCGGCGAGCCGGCGCCGCCGACACTCGCAGGGCACGCCCCATCACGGTCAGAGGCCGGACTCGGGTGTGCGGATGAGGATGCGGCGGCACTCCTCGCAGCGCAACACCTCATCCGCCGCAGCCGCACGGATCGCCGTCAGGTCGGCCGCATTCACTTCCAACTGGCACCCCAGGCACCGCCGGGCATGGAGCATCGCTGCGCCCACACCGCCCTTGTCCGCGCGCAACTTTTCGTAGAGCCCCAACAGGTCGCCGGGCAATTCATCGACCAACTGTTGCCGGGGAGCGCCCACCTCGGAAACCTGGGCACTGAGCCCTGCAAGAGCTTGGTCACGCTCGCTTGTCGCCGACGCGATCTGCTCATCGAGGGCCGCGACCGCACCGCTGGCCTCGGCCACGATCTCATCCGCGCGCTCGGCCCGTTCCATCACATCGAGCTCGATCTCCTCGAGGTCAGCCTGGCGGCGAGCGAGCGAGACCAACTCGTGCTGGAGGGCCTGCAGGTCCTTCGCGCTGCCCGTGCCGGCATCCAGTCGCGCCTGGTCTCGTGCCGCGCGGTCACGCACGAGCTGGACATCGGCATCGCTCTTGGCCAACTCCCACTGGACATCGCTTTGCGCGGTCTGCGCACGCACCAGATAGTCGCCCGCGGCCGATCGCTGCTGCGCGAGTTCGGCCAGGCGCGCCAGGACGGGCAGATGGGTGCGCTGCCGCTCCAACTGTTGCAGCGTCGAGTCGAGCTTCTGCAGATCGAGCAGGCGCAACTGAGCGCGGGGTTCGGCCTTCACGTGGGCATCGTCTCCTTCGGCGTCGCCCCCAACCTACCCGGAGCCGAGACGGCCCGGGCCCACCGACTAGGGCGCGAGGACGAAGCTCCACGGATCGGTGCAGATCTCGCTCACGAACACCTCGACCGCATCACCGAGCCGCGATATCAAGGCATCGGCCGCCGGGCGCAGCCAGGTCGCCTCACTGGCCCAATGGCCGGCGTCGATGAGATAGGGCCCCCCGTCACGGGCGTCTTCGCGCGCCTCCAGCGCCGGATGATGCCGCAGGTCAGCGGTGACATAGACATCGGCCCCGCTCGCACGAACAGCGTCGAAGAAGCCGTCACCGGAGCCCCCGGCGACCGCGATCCGTCGCACGGCGGCGTCGGCCGGACCGCTGACGCGCACCCCGACCGGCGCCTGCGGCAGCGCGCCCGCGAGCCGGCGCGCGAACTCCCCCAGCGTCATCGACTCGGCGAGCTCACCGACGCGGCCCATCCATTGCCCCTCCTCCAGCAACAGCGGCTGCGTGGACCCGAGCCCGCAGGCGGCCGCGAGCGCCGCGTTGACGCCGTCGGCGGCGACATCGGCATTGGTGTGAGCGACATACAAGGCGATGTCCGCAACGATCAGCGCCGTCACCCCGGCGCCCTTGGCCGTGGTCGTCGCGACCGAGTGCACCCCGCGAAACAGCAGGGGGTGATGGGTGAGCAGCATATCGGCGCCGAGCCGGCGCGCCTCGTCGATGACGGCCGTGGTCGGGTCCACGGCCAAATGAATACGCCCGACGGGTTGCCCCGGATCACCGGTGACCAGGCCCACTCGGTCCCACGACTGCGCGGTGGCCGGCGGGTAGAGCCCCTCTAGAACGGCGATGACATCGGCCAAGGTCGTGCTCACGTGGGCCCGGCCGGGCTCGAACCGACGACATCCACGGTGTAAACGTGGCGCTCTACCAACTGAGCTACAGGCCCTCGCGCACCGCGGCGGGCGGGGCGCAGAGGCATTGTGTCAGGACTTGACCGCTGTCGCGGACGCCTCGGCGAGCGCCTCGCGATAGCCGGCGAAGTCGCGCCGCTGCCCGGGCCCATTGATCAGGGTCCAGCGGACCACCCCATCGCGGTCGATCAGGAAGGTGCCCCGAATCGCCATCCCTCGGTCCGCGTCGAAGATCCCGTATGCCGTGCTCACCGCCCCGTGCGGCCAGAAGTCGCTCAGCAGCGGGAAGAAGTAGCCCTGGGCATCGGCCCACGCACGCTGGCTGTAGACCGGGTCGCAGGAGATGCACAGCACCTGCACGTCATCGGACTCGAAGCGTCCAAGGTCGTCACGGATCTCGCTTAGCTCACCGGCGCAGATCCCCGAGAAGGCGAAGGGGTAGAAGACCAGCAGGACGTTCTTGGAGCCCGCAAAGTCCGCGAGCGCGACATCCTGCCCGTTCTGGTTGGGAAGCGCGAAGCCGGGAGCGCGGTCGCCGGCGGTGAGAGGGGCAGGCACATGGTCAGACTATTTCCTTGCCGACTTCGGCGGGACGAGACGGTTGGCCGACCAGTCCGCTGCGACGGCCACGGTGCCGGTCGCGTGCAGGCCCGCGGTCACCGCGGCTTCGTCGATCTCGGAGGCGTCCACCTCGCCCGCTCGGCCGGCGCGCGGCGTCAGCAGGATGATCGACGCGCCGTCGGCGAGATTGGTCAGCGAGTCCACGAGGGCATCGACCAGATCGCCGTCGCCGTCGCGCCACCAGAGCAGCACGGCGTCGACGACCCCGCTGAAGTCGTCATACTCCAGTTCGCCGCCGACCAGGTCTTCGACGGCAAAGCGGAAGTCCGCATCAACGTCGTCGTCGTAGCCGAACTCCTGGACGATCTGCCCGGGGGCAAGTCCCAGTTTGGGAAATGTGCCGGCCCCCCCGACCGCGGGGCTGTTCACGCCGTTACTCCGTCCATGCGCCTTGCGAACCGGCTTGCGCCGGTACCTTGCCAAGCGAAGATAGTGCACCCGGACAGGGCAGGGGCGCAGTTGCCGCGGGCGGGTTTCCGGCACCCCCGGACTCCACAGCACGGGCCCCTGCCGCGCGGACAGCCTCCGCATTGAGCAATCTCGTCGCCTCGGCCAGCGCGAGGTGACGCACCACCGGGTCGACCGGCCCGGTCGTCGAGTGCAGCTTGACATTGGCCAGGCCGAGCCGGCGTTCGAGCGGGCCCTGATCCAGCGTCAGGGATTGCACGCGGGCGTGCGGGACCAGTTGGACGCGACGGCCCAACCAGCCGCCCCGGCTGACCAGCGCCGCCGAAGTCACGGCATACCCGATTCGCTTCCAGGACAACGGATCCAGCACTCGGGCGTTCGGCGGAATCCCCACGAAGCTCGGCGACGGGCCAGGCGCGTCCATGCCCTCGATCACCTCCGGCAGCGACCAGCGCGGTCCCATCGCCGCCAGGATCGCCAGGGCCTCGGCCCGCGTGCCCACGGGGATCAGGGCGTTGTCGCCCTTCTCGTCCGGGTCGCGGTGCACACCGGCCACATTCACCTCGATCCGCCACCAATCGACGGCACGCCACAGGGCCGGCTGACTGATCTCGACCGCCTGGATGCGGTGCAGCGGGACGGTCGTCGTGCGCAACTCGGTCAGACCGTGCCGGATCCGGATCGCGCTGCCCGAGGCGTCGACGCGGAAGTTCATCCACGTCGAAAAGCGGCCCACTTGCTGTCCGAGAGCGCCGAGGACCATCGGCCCGAGCCACGGCAGCACGAGAAGCGATCCGGTCACGAGGGCGACGACCAGGGCAGGGATCGCGAGCACCAGGAAGGCGGCGTTGAAACTGAGCAGCGTCGCCGCCCACACCCGCATCGCCGGGATCCGCGCAATCGGCACCTCCCCCACATCGTGCCCGTATGCCGTTCGCTCACCCCCCGCTGTCGCCGCACCTCCCGCCGGGCTCGCCGGCGCCTCGCCCGCGACGCCCTCGCCGCCGGCTTTCTCTGTGCCACCGAGGCCGGACCCGGCGTCGCGGGGCGAGCCGCTGGGGTCACCGGCGAACACCTCGCTGCCCTGCCCGGCGGCCGCACGCAGCAGCGCCTGCCGCACCTCGGCGGCGCGAGTCTGCGGCAGGTAACTCAGCTCGATATTGGAGTCCCGGCCACCAGCCGCCTCGATCCGAACGCTGGAGAGACCGGCGAGCCGGGCCAGCAGCGGACGGGTGACGTCGACGGCCTGGATGCGGTCGTAACGCACCTGCCGGTGTTGTCGATTGACGATGCCGTGACGCAACTCCACCGTGGTCGGGCCGAGGCGATAGGTGGTGTTGCGCCAACTGACCCACGACCCGGCGACGACGAGGACGACGATGACCAGCCCGACACCGGCGATCTGCAGCAGGTGGCCCTGGGTCGGGTCATCCCCATGCCGCCCGAAGAGGTTGTCGAACTGGGTGCTCAGCCAATACCCGATGGCGCCGGTGATCATCACGCCGCCGCGCAGCAGCGGCGTCAGGGGATGGACGTGGGTCCACGGCACGTCGGCCTGCGCGCCGCGGTCGGTGATGTCGTCCGCCGGAATCGTCACAGTCCCGCCCGTTGCGCCTCACCGCGAGCGGTCAGCCGTTCGCGGAGGGCCTCCGCCGCTGGCAATTCCAGCCCCGGCACCCGGCCGCCGCTGGCCGGGGAGGCCGTGTGGATCGTCACGCTCGCCAGTCCGAAGTGACGCTCCAGCGGGCCGGAACCCATGTCGGCATACTGCAATCTGCCGTAGGGAATGCTCACCAGCCGCCGGAAGAGCCGCCCGCGGCGAATGACGATCTCCTCGGGTAGTTCGGCATAGCTGATGGCACTGACCTGTCGCCCGATCAGCCAGAACTGCCACAGGAAGAGTGCCGCGACGACGCCGGGAAGCCCCCAGAGCCACCGGCTGACGGTCGCGGCCAGGACGGCCGTCGCCAGCAGGAAGGGCAGGTAGGCGAGCAGCAGGCCGATTCGGCGGGCGCTGGCCAGGCGCGGCGAGATCCGGCGCCAGGGCACCTCGGCGTTGTCGTCGTAGAGGGCCACGGTCATTGGCCCAGTCTGCCTTGCCGAGCGACGGCCGCAGCCCGGCGGGCCGAACGACCGCAGCCTGGCGGTCCGCAAGACCGCGGCCCGGTTGTGCGCCCGGACCTGGCAGGGTAGAGGATGGAGAACGAATGCGTTCCAGATCACATCGAAGGAGACTGCCGCCGTGGCCAAGACCGAGGACGTAGGCCCCATCCTCAACGGCATTCCCACCGGGCTGCCCGACATCGACCCCGACGAGACCCAGGAGTGGCTCGACTCCCTCTCCGGGGTGATCGACGAGAGCGGGCGGGCGCGGGCGCGCTATCTGATGCTCCGGCTTCTGGAGAAGTCGCGGGAGCTGCAGGTCGGCGTGCCCTCGTTGACCACGACCGACTATGTCAACACCATCCCGATCGAGCACGAGCCCTGGTATCCGGGCGACGAGGCGGTCGAGAAGCAGATCCGCCGGATCAACCGGTGGAACGCCGCGATGCTCGTCCACCGCGCCCAGCGCCCCGGCATCGGCGTCGGCGGCCACATTTCCACCTACGCCTCCGCGGCGACGCTCTACGAAGTCGGGATGAACCACTTCTGGCGCGGCAAGGATCATCCTGGTGGCGGGGACCAGATCTTCTTCCAGGGCCACGCCTCCCCCGGCATGTATGCCCGGGCCTTCCTCGAAGGCCGCTTGGGCGCCGAGCAACTCGACGGCTTCCGTCAGGAGAAGTCGCACCTCGTCGACGGCAAACCGCTCGCGCTGCCGTCGTATCCGCACCCGCGCCTGATGCCGGAGTTCTGGGAGTTCCCGACGGTGTCGATGGGCCTTGGGCCGATGAACGCGATCTATCAGGCGCAGTTCAACAAGTATCTCGGCGACCGCGGCATCAAGGACACGCGCGACCAGCACGTCTGGGCCTTCCTCGGCGATGGCGAGATGGATGAGGTCGAGTCTCGCGGCCTGCTGCAGACCGCTGCGATCAATGAGCTCGATAACCTCACCTTCGTCATCAACTGCAACCTGCAGCGCCTCGACGGGCCAGTCCGCGGCAACGGCAAGATCATCCAGGAACTCGAGGCCTTCTTCCGCGGTGCGGGCTGGAATGTCATCAAGGTCGTTTGGGGCCGCGGCTGGGATCCGCTGCTGGCCGCCGACCACGAGGGCGCCCTGGTCAATGTCATGAATCAGACGCCAGACGGCGACTACCAGACCTTCCGCGCCAATGACGGCAAGTATGTCCGCGACTTCTTCTTCGGCCGAGACCCGCGCACCCGCAAGATGGTCGAGAAGTGGAGTGACGACGACATCTGGTGGAAGCTCAAGCGCGGCGGCCACGACTACCACAAGGTGTATGCCGCCTACCGCGCCGCGCTCGCCCATGAGGGCCAACCGACGGTCATCCTGGTCAAGACCATCAAGGGGTATTCGCTCGGCTCGCACTTCGCCGGGCGCAATGCGACGCACCAGATGAAAAAGATGACCCTGGATGACCTCAAGGGCTTCCGCGACACCCTGCACATCCCGATCAGCGACGCCGTACTCGAGGCCGATCCCTACCTGCCGCCCTACTACCACCCGGGCTTCGAGGACGACGCGATCAAATACGCGCTGGAGATGCGCGGCAAGCTCGGTGGCGGTCTGCCGCAGCGACGGGTCGACTACACCCCGATCAAGCTGCCCGGAGACGACGCCTACCGCGTGGTCAAGAAGGGCTCGGGCAAGCAGCAGATCGCCACGACCATGGCCTGGGTGCGCTTGCTGAAGGACTTGATGCGCGAGCCGGAGTTCGGCAAGCGCGTCGTTCCGATCATCCCCGATGAGGCACGCACCTTCGGGATGGACAGCTTCTTCCCGACCATCAAGATCTATAACCCGCACGGGCAGACGTATCGCTCTGTCGACGCCGACCTGATGCTCGCCTACAAGGAATCGACGTCCGGGCAGATCCAGCACACCGGGATCAACGAGGCCGGCTCGCTGGCCGCCTTCACCGCGGCCGCCACGTCCTATGCGACGCATGGGGAGCCGATGGTGCCGATGTACATCTTCTATTCGATGTTCGGCTTCCAGCGGACGGCCGACTCCATCTGGGCAGCGGCCGATCAGATGTCGCGCGGCTTCCTGCTCGGTGCGACCGCTGGACGCACGACGCTAACCGGTGAAGGCCTGCAGCACGCCGACGGGCACTCGCTGCTGCTGGCCGCCACGAACCCGGCCGTCCGGGCCTACGACCCGGCCTTCGGCTACGAGATCGCGCACATCATGCGCGACGGCCTGGAGAAGATGTATGCCACCAATGGCGATGGTGACGACCACAACGTCATCTACTACCTGACCCTCTACAACGAGCCGATGGTGCAGCCGGCCGAGCCGGGCGACGTCGACGTCGAGGGGATCACCAAGGGCATCTACCTGCTCGACTCCCCCGAGGGCGACGGGCCGCGTGTTCAGTTGCTCGCCTCGGGCGTCGGCGTGCCGTGGATCCAGGAGGCGCAGCACCTGCTGGCCGACGATTGGGGGGTGCGCGCCGACCTCTGGTCGGTCACCTCTTGGTCCGAACTGCGGCGCGAGGCGCTGCAGATCGACCAGTCGCGCTTCCTTCACCCTGAGGTCGAGGTGGAGGACCCGTATGTCACGCGCCAGCTCGCCGGCCGGCGGGGACCGGTCATCGCGGTCTCGGACTACATGCGGCAGGTCCAGGACCAGATCGCGCAGTGGGTGCCCGGGGAGTTCCATTCGCTCGGGGCGGACGGCTTCGGCTTCTCCGATACCCGCGCGGCGGCCCGGCGCTTCTTCCACATCGACGGCCCGTCGGTCGCGGTCCGCGCCCTGCAGGCCCTCGCGGCCCGCGGCGAAATCGACGCCTCGATTCCGGGTCAGGCGGCCGAGCGGTACCGGCTGCTCGATGTGACGGCCGGCGCCTCCGGCAACGCCGGTGGGGAGTCCTGACCCGCCCGTCGCAGCTGTCTACCGCGGCAGCTGTGGGGTGATCACCCCACAGCTGCCGCGGTCGGGCGCACGCGGTCGGGATGGTCGGTGATCACCGTGTTCAACCCGGCCGCGACGTATGCCGCGACCACGCCCGCCAGATCGCCCGGCTCGGCCGGGTCCTCGCTCGAGCGGAACTCCGGCGGCAGGAAGGCGTTCTCGGCGCGGAAGGTCCAGCAGTCCACCCGCAAGCCGGCCGCGTGGGCGTCGGCGAAGACCGAGGTGGGCTCGCCCAATGCCCCCTCAGCGGCGCCCGGGAAGAGCACGCGGCGGCCCGGCCCGATCGCGGTCACGACGTGCGCGACCTCGGCGAGGGCAGGCGGGCGAAGGGCGCGGCCATACGTCCATTCCGGGTGACCGGGCACGCGACGATGGGGATCCTCCTCGACGAGGAAGACCAGGCCGTTCTCGACGCCCAGCCCGCGCAGGCGGGCGAGGAAGCCGAAGTCGAAGGACATCACCTCGACCGGCGACTCACCGCCGAGTGCGTGGGCCGCGCCGAGGGACTCGATCAGCGCCGGCTCGATGGGCAGGCCGATCTCGGTGAAGTACTCCGGCGACTTGACCTCCAGCTTCAGCCCGACCGGCCGGCCGAGTTCCTCACTCAACCTCGACCTGAGCTGAAGGATCTGCTCCAGCGAGGCGATCCCCCACTCGCCGTCATGAGCAGTCGATCGGAGCGCGGGCAGCGGCTCGACGGCCCGGAGTCGCTGGACTTCGGCCCAGGTCAGGTCCTCGGTGAACCAGCCGGTCTGGGTCAGGCCTTCGACCGCCCTGGTGGCACGCAACGACGCGAACTCCGGGCGGCGGGCGATGTCGGTCGAGTGCGCGATATTGCTCTCGTGCCGCGCGACGAGCACCCCGTCCCGCGTCATCACGACGTCGATCTCGAAGGCGTCGGCGCCCTGCCGGATCCCGAGTTCGTAGGCCGCGAGGGTGTGCTCGGGCAGGTAGCCGCTCGCCCCGCGGTGGGAGACGATGCTCGGTCGGGTGGTCATCGCCCCAGCCTAGGACCGCCCGGCGCGCGTGAGCCCGCTCAGCGAGTTCGGCGAGTTCGGCGAGCCCGGTGCATCCAGGCGAGCAGCTCAGGGGCGGTGTGCCCGACGTCCTGATAGAGCTGGCGATCCTGGAGCTGCAGGTGCCCCGGATCCCCCAGACCCGGCTTCGCCGGCTCGGAGTCGGGAATCAGACGCCAACTCCAGCGGCGATAGGCATCGACGGCGAAGGCCAGCACGACAACGGCTGCCATGAACGCCACCACGATTTCGATCCCCACCGCCCCAGCATCCGCGCACCCGGCAGCGGAGTCAACATCACCGCCGCCCGCGCAACGGTGGTGACGTGTCGCGGGACGCGGGCGCACGGCATACGGGCACTTTCATAAGCTGTGCGCTGTGTCCAAAGTCCTGACTTCACTGCCCGTCGGCGAGCGCGTCGGCATCGCCTTCTCCGGGGGCCTCGACACCTCGGTGGCCGTCGCCTGGATGCGCGAGAAGGGGGCCATCCCGTGCACCTACACCGCCGACCTCGGGCAGTACGACGAGCCGGAGATCGAGACCGTGCCCGGCCGGGCGGGTCAGTACGGCGCCGAGATCTCGCGGCTGGTCGATTGCACGAGCGCGCTGGTCGAGGAGGGATTGTCGGCGATCGCCTGCGGCGCCTTCCACATTCGCTCCGGCGGCAAGACCTATTTCAACACCACGCCGATCGGGCGCGCGGTCACCGGCACCCTGCTCGTGCGCGCCATGCACGCCGATGATGTCTCGATCTGGGGTGACGGCTCGACCTTCAAGGGCAATGACATCGAGCGCTTCTACCGTTATGGGCTGCTCGCCAATCCCGCACTGCGGATCTACAAGCCGTGGCTGGATGCCGACTTCGTCGGCGAGCTCGGCGGGCGGCACGAGATGAGCGCCTGGCTGACCGAGCGCGGACTGCCCTATCGCGACAGCCAGGAGAAGGCCTACTCGACCGACGCCAACATCTGGGGCGCCACGCACGAGGCGAAAACCCTTGAACACCTCGATGTGTCGCTGGAGACCGTCGAGCCGATCATGGGAGTGCGCTTCTGGGATGCCTCGGTAGGCATCGATGCCGAGGACGTGACGATCACCTATGTCCAGGGCCGGCCGGTCGCGATCAACGGGCGCGATCTCGATTCGGTCGGCCTCGTGCGCGAGGCGAACACGATCGGTGGCCGGCACGGGCTCGGCATGTCCGACCAGATCGAGAACCGCATCATCGAGGCGAAGTCGCGCGGCATCTACGAGGCCCCCGGGATGGCCCTCCTCTATATCGCCTATGAGCGCTTGCTCAACGCCGTCCACAACGAGGACACGGTGGCCAACTACCACGCCGAGGGTCGGCGTCTGGGCCGCTTGCTGTATGAAGGCCGGTGGCTCGACCCGCAGTCGCTGATGCTTCGCGAGTCCTTGCAGCGGTGGGTCGCGTCCGCGATCACCGGGCAGGTCACCGTCCGCCTGCGCCGGGGCGACGACTACACGATCGTCGACACCCGCGGCGAGAATTTCTCCTATCACCCGGGCAAGCTGTCGATGGAGCGCGTCGAGGATGCCGCCTTCGGCCCCGTGGACCGGATCGGTCAGTTGACCATGCGCAACCTCGATATCGCCGACTCCCGCGCCAAGCTCGAGCTGTATGCCGCTCAGGGCCAGTTGGGCGTCGGCCACGTCGAGCTCGTCGGCCGGTTGGAGCCGGGCGGGGCCGCTGAGATCGCCGCCAACCCGAGCGTCGACCCCGAGGGCGACGACGCCCTGGACGCGGCTGCTATGGAGTTCGGCACTGACTGAGCCTTGCGTCCGTGCGGCTCGGCACCCGGTCTGGATCAGGAGCAGACGGCCACCGTGGCCGTGGTGAACCTTTCGAAAGGCGTCGTCCAGTCCCCCAACAGGGCGCTAGCCTCTTCCTGGGTCTTGCCGACCAGCGTGTCGCTGATCGCTTGCATATCGGCCAGCAGGCCTAATGCGTCGGATGGGACAGCATCGATCACGTCCCGTGCGAAGGCTGCATCTAGATCCGCTTGAGTCACGCTGCCGGTCGCGGACTTCAGGCCGATCGTCGTCAACGCGGCGAGGACCTTGGACATCGCCGCACACTCCGGCGAATCCGCGCCTCGGGGCTTAATCGAGGCGGAGGAGCCGCCGCCTGTCATGGCTGAGGTGGCTGCCGTAGCACTGGCCGTGGCCGTTTCGGGACTTCCCGCCGGCGACGAGGCCGGCGTGAGCACAGTAGACGCTGAGGGCGAGGGAGTCGACGCGCCAGAGGAACAGCCGCCGAGAGCGAGCACAGTGGCGGCGAGGACGAGAGTGCCTTTGGCTGGCATACGTGATCATCTTCCGTGCGACGTGGCCCTGCGTCGTGAAGGGTATTGACGTCGTCGCCGCTTGCGCTAGGGCCTACCGGCACCCCGCCGACCCCCGCGGCCGCAGGATGGACCGGGCGACGACAGCTTTTCCGCCCGATGCCATAACCCCTCGTGCGCAAGAGAAGGTATTCCCTTGCGCACGAGGGGTTTCGGGCATCGGGCGGGAAAGCTGCGACGGCGCCAGGTGGGTCAGCCGCGCGGGAACATCGCCGGCGCCAACGGGGTGACCTTCAGGCTTTGCACGCGGGCGGCGCCACCCTCGGCCCAGACGCCGATCCGGTCGCTGCCGGCCGATGGGAAGACCTGGTCGGTGATCGACGTCTTGCCGCCCTGAGCAAAGACCTCCACGGAGGAGCGGTCGAGGTAGATCGATAGGGTCAGTTTGCCGCCCACCAGCGCCACCGAGGCATCATCGATGGAAGGGAAGGAGGACGCAAAGTCGAGCTTGCCGCTGGCTGTGCGATCGACATACAGCCGGCCGGTTGCCATGTCGTAGCCGATGAGCGTGCGCTCCGAACCATCCGCGTTGCCATGGACGGACAGTCCGAAACGCGTGGCCGTCCCGGGCGTGAGCACGGCGTCGATGCGTGCCACGCTCGCGGCCTTGGGCAACAAGGTCTCACCCGAAATCGACTGTGCCGCAGCGGCATACGCCTGCGCGCTCAGATCCAACCCACCGGCTTGCTGCACGACGCGCGAGACCAAGCGCGGCCCCTTGGGCGTCGGCGCGAGCCACACATTGCGCGGCAGCGCCATGGCACTGCGCCACGGCGAAGTCGGGATCTCGTTGGCGTAGTCCCAGTTGTTCATCCAGCCGATCATGACCCGCTTGCCCGCGGGGACGTCGTTGAACGACACCGCGGCGTAGTAGTCCCGGCCGTAGTCGAGCCAGTCATAGCCCTCGGCACGCGTGGGTGCGGGCGCCGTCCCGAAACGGAACTCGTCGGCGAGGATGTGCCCCCAGCCGAAGCGGTTGTTGTCGACGATCTCGATGTGCGCCTGCTTGCCGGCATAAGGCCGCAGGTCGAAGGCCTGCCAATCAAGGTATTCACTGTTGCTCCCGGTCGCCGATGCCACGACCTGGCCATCGACGACGAGATTGACCGCGGTTTCGTCCGAGCGGACCGTCGCGGGGACATCGCCCATGACAACGTGATCCATCGTCAGATGCCCCCAGCCACCCGTGGCCTGGTCCCAGACGCGCAATTGCGCAGTGCGGCCGCGCAGTTCGCTGACATTCCAGTTGCGCCAGTTGAGCGCCCCGTCCCCGGGCCCGGTGAGTGAACGCACCACCTCACCGTCGACGAGCAACTGGATCTCCAGACTGCCGTCGGTGCGCTTGCCAGCGCCGACCAGCATGCTCAGGTAGTCGCCGGTGATCTCGAAGGCCGGCGAGGTCATCGATCCGGTGTTGTCGTCGCCGCGCGGTCCGCCTTCCCAGGTGTTGATCCGCTTGCGGCCGATGAAGTAGTCCCCACCCGCCGTCGAGGGGTTGCGCCACGGGTCGGTCGCGAAGTCACCGGTCAGGCTCCATCCGGTGTCGGCGAGGGTGGTGCCGTCGGGGAATTCGAACCCGTCCCACAGCAGCGTGCCGGGCGGCGGTTCGTTTCTCAGCTGGGCACCGTCGACGTGCGGGTGCTTGCCGCCACCGACGAGAAAGTTCACATAGTCCGATTCGACCGTGAAATCGGGTGACCGCAGCGTTCCTACCGGCCAGTCGTGATCGAGGAATCCGTTGACCAACCCACGTCCGACGAAACCGCTCACCGGGTTCTGTCCTTCCAGGGTGCCGGTGGCCGGCGCTTGACCCCAGGGGCCGCCCTTCCAGTTGCCCGGTTCGTTGGCCACGGTCCAATCGCCATAGGTCCCGTCGTTGAAGTCGGCGAAATTGGTCCCAGTGGGCAGACTGTCGGCCGTCACGGTGCTCTGCGAGGTGAAGGTCGTGCCGTCGAAGTCGCCCACGAAGTACTGTCCGCCACTTCCCCCGGCGACGGCACCCGGGTTGATGTTGACGACGAGGACCCACTTGCGCTCCTTGGTCCCCTGCACTGCCAGCTGGAACAAGTCCGGGCATTCCCACTGCCCGCCAACGGCATTCGCGGGCCCGAAGTCGCTCAGATAGGTCCAGTTCTTCAGATCGGCCGACTTGTAAAGCAGCACCCGGTGCTCCTGCGCCTCGACGGCCGCCATCACCCAATAGGTGCCGGCCGGGCCGGAGTAGCGGAAGACCTTCGGGTCTCGGAAGTTCGCCGAGTCGCGGTTGAGGACGGGGTTGCCCGTGTACTTCGTCCAGGTCTTCCCGGCGTCGAGGCTGTAGGCCAGAGATTGGGCCTGCTTGCCGGCCAGGGTCGGGTGCTTGTCGGTGTAGGCGCTGGTGTAGATCGCCACCAGCGGCGGATTGGTCTTGGTGCCGAGCCCGGAGGAGTTGGTCTTGTCGACGACGACCGAGCCGCTGAAAATGTCCTCGATGCTGTCGCCGGCCTCGTTAAAGGTCTGCGCAATGGCGAGCGGCTGCTGCGTCCAATGGATCAGATCCGGCGAAGTGGCGTGGCCCCAACTCATATTGCCCCAGCGGTTCCCCGAGGGGTTGTGCTGGAAGAAGAGGTGATAGGTCCCCTTGTAATAGACCAGGCCGTTGGGGTCGTTCATCCAGTTCTCGCGCGGCGTGAAGTGAACGGCCGGGCGGTAGGGCTCCTCGCCGACGGCCACGCTGGGCGTGAGCCCGGCGGGACCGACGCTCGCGCCGGCCGGCGCAATCAGGGCACCGACGCCCACGGCAGAGCGGCGACGGCGCCGAAGTGCCATCGGATCGAACGCAGTGTCTTCATTGACTTTCCCCTTGGTGCGTGTGTCGAGCGGCAGCAGCGCGCACGGCCCTCCCATTGGCCCGCGGCGATCGCCCGTAGGCGATGTTGACAACGTTGTCAATCAGCAACCAATGGGAACTGTAGGGCATGGTTAGGCGGTTACCAACAGGGTGCGCCAGCTAATCCCGACCGACGCTCGACCTGGACGAGATTGGGACGACAACGGATTTGTCGTGCTGCCACAAATAGGGTGCAGTTGTGAGCGGACCGACGCAGTTGTCGAGTGCCCAACGCG
Organism: Nostocoides vanveenii; assembly: GCF_039531165.1. NCBI lineage: Bacteria > Bacillati > Actinomycetota > Actinomycetes > Micrococcales > Intrasporangiaceae > Nostocoides > Nostocoides vanveenii. The sequence continues at coordinate 14,476 of NZ_BAAAPN010000101.1, forward strand.
AGCGGGTGACACGGCATACGGACGACCTGACGCGCGCGGCCGTCGCCGACATCGAGTCCCGCCACGAGTGGTATGCCGCCCTGCCCGCCTCGGAACGCTCCTACGTCGCGCTCATGGCGCACGCCGGCGTGGCGGACTTCGTCGACTGGCTGGGCGGCGAAACGCCGACAGAAGCCGCCGGCGCCGCCGTTTTCGAGGCCGCACCGCGCGAGTTGACGCGCTCGATCACGCTGCGCCAGACGCTGGAGTTGATCCGCTCGGTGGTCGATGTCATCGAGGCACGGGCAGCCGACATCGTCGGCGAGCAGTGGGCCCCCGCGATCCGTGAAGCGATGCTGCGCTACAGCCGAGAGGTGGCCTTCCGAGCCGCCCACATCTATGCCGATGCCGCCGAACAACGCGGCGCCTGGGATGCGCGCCTCGAAGGCCTGGTCGTCGATGCGATCCTGCGCGGCGACGCCGACGACGCGATGACCTCGCGGGCTGCGGCTCTCGGCTGGGGGGCCAGGTCGCGCGTTGCCGTCATCGCTGCTAGTCCCCCGAATCCGTTGTCCGGCACTGTGATCGATCCCGCTTATGTGCTCGACCTCGTGCACCGGAATGCGAACCGACACGGTTTGCACGTGCTGGCTGCCGTCCAGGCGGGGCTGCTCATCATGCTCATCGGCGAAACCGATGACGCCCTGCGGGATGCCGCGATCCTGGGCGAGGATGTCGGCGAGGGCCCGATCGTGGTCGGCCCGACCGTGCCACATCTCTTTGCAGCCGGGCGTTCGGCGCGTGCGGCAATCTCCGGGCACGCCGCCGCGGCCGCGTGGCCGGATGCCCCCCGGCCGGTGTCCGCTGGCGACCTGCTGGCCGAGCGCGCGCTGCTCGGCGACATCCCCGCCCGCAACACCCTGGTCAGCCGCATCGTGCGGCCCCTGCAGACCACCTCGGGCGGCAGTCTGCTCGACACAGCCGCCGCCTATCTCGAGAGTGGCCGCTCCCTCGAAGGCGCGGCCCGCCGGCTCTTCGTCCACACGAATACCGTGCGTTACCGCCTCGGCCGCATCGCCGAGCTGACCGGCTACGACATCACCGACACCCACGAGGCGGACACCGTGCACCTCGCGATCCGGTATGCCCGGCTCCGCCCACCAGCCGCCGCGCCCGTGGCGCGATCCTGAGCAGGACCGCGAGCACCCGCGCGGCGCGCCCGACCAGATGGTCAAGTTGTGGGTGTCCTACAAACCGTCCGAGCCTTTTGCGTATCTTGCGCTCCCCCAGAGGCTGCCCGAAGTACGAGACCCTGAAGAGGTGATCGCAATCGTCTGCCCCGGACAGGGGTCGCAAACGCCGGGCTTCCTGACGCCCTGGCTCGAGATGCCCGGGCTGCGCGAGCAGTTGACGCAGTTGTCCGACGCCGTCGGGATCGATCTGGTGGCACACGGCACCACGTCCGACGAGGAGACGATCAGGGACACGGCGGTGGCCCAGCCACTGATCGTCGCAGCCGGCCTGTTAACCGCTGCTGCGGTGGCGACCCAATCGCCCCCCGACGTCCTGGCCGGACATTCGGTCGGCGAGATCACGGCCGCGGCGATTTCCGGCGCCCTGACTGAGGCGGACGCGCTCGGGTTCGTCGCTACCCGTGCCAAGGGCATGGCCGCCGCAAGCGCGATCACGCCGACGGGCATGAGCGCAGTGCTGGGCGGCGACTCGGACGACGTCGTCAGCGCCCTCGAAGCCCTTGGCCTGACCCCGGCCAATATGAACGGCGCCGGCCAGATCGTGGCGGCGGGCACCCTCGAGCAACTCGCCGACCTCGCCGCGGCACCGCCGGCCAGGGCCCGCGTCATCCCGCTCAAGGTCGCCGGCGCCTTCCACACCGACCATATGGCGCCGGCCGTCGAGCCGCTCACCGCCTTCGCCGCGCGCATCACTGCCTCGTCCGCCCGCATCCCGGTGCTGTCCAATCGCGACGGTGCGCAGTTGACCGACGGCCCCGAGATCCTTCAGCGCCTTGTCGCGCAGGTCACCAGCCCGGTTCGGTGGGACTTGTGCATGCAGGCGATGCAGGAGGCGGGTGTCACCGGCCTGATCGAACTCGCGCCGGCCGGCACTCTGGTCGGCCTGGCCAAGCGCGGCCTCAAGGGCGTTGAGACCCTCGCGGTCAAGACCCCCGACGACCTGGACGCAGCCGCCCGGATGCTGCGCGACCATACGTCCTCCGCGACCGAAGGTGGCATCGAATGAAGCGCCCGAATCCGTTCGCCCGCAAGGGAACTGGGAAGATCAAGGGCGCGACTGGATGGGCGGGATCCAAGATCCTCGGGGTCGGCGGCTACCGGCCCGAGCGGGTCGTGCCCAACGCCGAACTCGTGGAGGCGATCGATTCTTCCGATGAATGGATCCGCGATCGATCCGGCATCATCGAACGACGGTATGCCCGCCCCGACGAGACAGTCGTCGACATGTCCTTCCCGGCGAGCAAGGACGCCATCGCCATGGCCGGGCTCGAAGCGTCCGACATCGATGCCGTCATCGTCGCGTCGGTGACCCACGAGTTCCGCACGCCGGCAGCAGCGCCGATGCTGGCCGACCGACTGGACCTGCGCTGCCCGGCATTCGACATCTCGGCGGCCTGCGCGGGCTACTGCCACGGCATCGGCCTCGCCTCCGACATGGTGCGTGGCGGCAGCGCCAGCAATGTCCTGGTCATCGGCGCCGAGAAGCTCTCCGATGTCACGGATTTCCACGACCGGTCGACCGCCTTCATCTTCGGGGACGGCGCCGGCGCGGCGGTGGTCGGACGCAGTGACCGACCGGGCATCGGCCCGACGGTCTGGGGCTCCGAGGGCGACAGTTGGGCGACGATCCGGCAGCGGGCCCCGTGGAATGACGTCATCGCCGCCGAGCCCGGCAACGGCGCAACCATTGCGATGGAGGGCCACAAGGTCTTCCGGTGGGCGGTCTGGAGCATGGCACCCGTCGCGCAGCGGGCGATCGAGGCGGCCGGCATCAAGGTCACCGACCTCGACGCCTTCATCCCACACCAGGCGAATATGCGCATCATCGACGCGATGATCAAGCAACTCAAGCTGCCGTCGGACATCGTCGTCGCGCGCGATATCGCCCAGACGGCGAACACCTCGGCTGCCTCCATTCCGTTGGCGACCGAGCGCCTCATCCGCGAAGGGCTCGTGCCCCGCGGCGGCCTCGCCCTGCAGATCGGCTTCGGTGCCGGCCTGGTGTATGCCGCACAGGTCGTCGAGTTGCCCTGATGAGTTCCCGGGTGGTCCACGGGTCAATCGGGCCGATCACCATCAACCCCACACCTAAGGAGAAGAAAGCATGGCTGCCACCGAGCAGGAGATTCTGGACGGCCTCGCCAACATCGTCAACGAGGAGACCGGCGTCGATGTCGCCGACGTCCAGATGGACAAGTCCTTCACCGACGACCTCGACATTGACTCGCTGTCGATGATGACCATCGTCGTCAATGCCGAAGAGGCTTTCGGCGTGCGCATCCCCGACGACGAGGTCAAGAACCTCACCACGGTCGGCGACGCGGTCAAGTTCATCCAGGGCGCCCAGGGCTGACGCCCGATTGGCCCGCGGAGCCGGGCCGACACCCGTGTTGCCGACTGCCCTAACCTCTGCTAGGACACCCCCCGAAGTTTTTCCGTTCCTTCGTCGCTCCAATACTTCGCGGGGACCCCGTCGTCCGTGGTTTCGTAACACGGCCTAGCAGAGGTTAGGGCTCGTCGTCCTAGGGTCTACCCTGCTCCACGACGCCTAACCCCTGCTAGCGGTTAGGTCGCCCAGCCCGCCACCAAAGGAGCTGCCCACAATGACTGATGCACTCACCCGAGACGTCAAAGTCGTCGTCACCGGCCTCGGTGCCACGACCCCACTGGGGGGCGACATCCATTCCACGTGGGAGGCGCTCCTGGCCGGCAAGTCCGGCGCGCGCACGATCGAGGCGGACTGGGTCGCGAAATACGACCTGCCGGTGACCTTCGGGGCTCCCATTCACACGCCCGCCGACCAGGTGCTGACCAAGGTCGAGTGCCGGCGACTCGACCCCAATGCGCAGTACGCCATCATCGCGTCCCGGGCCGCGATGGCCGACGCCGGCTCCCCCGAGGTCGACCCCGAGCGCCTCGGTGTCGTCATCGGCACCGGCATCGGCGGCGTCTGGACGCTTATCGATCAGTGGGACAACCTGCGCGAGAAGGGTCCCCGCCGCGTCTTCCCCCTCGCGGTCCCCATGCTCATGCCCAACTCGGCCTCGGGGAATGTCTCGCTCGACCTCGGGGCGCGGGCAGGCGCTCATACGATTGTCTCCGCCTGCGCCTCCGGCGCCGAATCAATGGGGGCCGCCGCGGAGATGATCCGCTCCGGACGCGCCGACATCGTCGTCGCGGGCGGCACCGAGGGAGCGATGCACCCACTGTGCGTCGCGGGCTTCGCCGCCATGCAAGCGCTCTCGAAGCGCAATGACGACCCCCAGCACGCGTCGCGGCCGTATGACGTGGACCGCGACGGCTTCGTCATGGGCGAGGGCGCGGCCGTCATGGTGCTCGAGTCCGAGGAGCATGCCAAGGCTCGCGGCGCGCGGATCTATGCGGAGTTCGCCGGGCTCGGGATGAGCTCGGATTCCCACCACATGGCGGCCCCCGAGCCCGAGGGCGCCGGCGCCTCGCGGGCGATGGTCGAGGCCGTCGGTCGCGCTGGTCTGGCGCCGTCGGACATCATCCACGTCAACGCCCACGCGACGTCGACCCCGGTCGGCGATGTGGCCGAGGCGAACGCCATGCGACGCGCTTTCGGTGAGTTCGTGGACGGTATGGCCGTCTCTGCGACCAAGTCGATGACCGGGCACCTGCTCGGGGCCGCCGGCGCGCTCGAGGGGTTGTTCACCGTGCTCGCCGTCCACAACCGGATCGCCCCGCCCACGATCAATATCGAGAACATGGACCCGGCCATCAACCTCGACGTCGTCCAGAAGGCCCCCCGCGAGTTGCCCGCCGGCGATATTGCCGCCCTCAACAACTCTTTCGGCTTCGGCGGCCACAATGTCGCTTTTGTGGTCAAGAGCTACTGAGCGCCGAAACTTTCGCTCCGGACGCTGAACGTCCCCCGACCGTGAAGGTCGGGGGACGTTCAACGTTTCCCAGGACAAGGCGGCCGACCCGCCACGCGTCAGGCGATTGCGTCGTCAGCCGACCTTGTGCAACCACCGGACCGGCGCACCCTCACCGGCGTGACGGAAGACCTCCAGCTCGGCGTCCCAGGCAGTGCCGAGCAGTTCTTCGAGCATGTCGGCGACCGCCTCATTGCTGCCCCGCGCATAGAGCAGGACCTCTTTGAGCTGCTGCTCCCCCACGAGGGTGTCGCCATTGGGGGCCATCCAGGCGGAGTGCTGCCCGAGTGCCGGGGTGAAGCACCACCGCATGCCGTTCAGGCCCGGGCTGGGCTCCTCGGTGACCTCGTAACGAATGCCACTGAAGGGCTTGAGGGCGGCCGTGATCTTCACACCCGTACCCGGCGCGCCGGTCCACGACAGTTCCGCGCGCTTAAGGCCGTATGCCGCCCCCTGCTCGGTCCAGTCGAGCACGACGCGGTCCCCGAGCACCGCTTCGAGTGCCCAGGTGAGGTGCGGGCACAGCGCTGCCGGGGTCGAATGGATGAAGACGACCCCGCGCGTGCTGCCACGCGAACTGGTGACGGACATCCTGATCCTCCTGGTGTGCTGTGGACGTCTTCCCCAACGCCAACGTGCGCACCATGCGTCACAGTGATCCGTGCTGGGTATTGTGCCCTATCCGACCCAGCCGCACCATCCGCGGAGGCCCAAAGTCGTTCGCATCAGGCCCGTCGCCGCGGACGTTCAGCCATTTTGCGCTCCCGCGGCCCAAAGAGCGTGCTCAGCGCTTCGACGACGCGTCCGCAACTGGCTTCGACGCGTCCGCGCAAACGGTGGTGGGGCGTGTCGGGCTTGAACCGACGACCGGCGGATTATGAGGCTGCTGTTCTGTAGTGTCACAGCCGATCAGAAACGCTCTGAGCAGGCACAACGGTAGCGGAGAGCGCTGGTGGGCACACGCTGAGTGGCACCCTTTAGGCACCCTTTAGGCACCCTCGCCACGCCCCCGTACACATCTGTGGCATGACGACCGTGACGCTCGACTGGGTTCAGGACGGCGTGACTCCGCACCCGACCGGCGGATACCTGTCCGTGTACACCTCGCGCGACTACACCGAATACGTCAACGACAAGGGCGTGCGTCATCGTCTCGATGGTCCTGCTTACACCCATGTCGGTGGCAGGACCGAATACTGGGTGGAGGGACAACAGCACCGGCTCGGCGGACCGGCGATCGTCGACGGGCTGGAAGAGGCCTGGTGCGACCACGGGGTACTCCACCGACTCGATGGACCGGCGATCACCTCGGCCAACGGCACCCGCGAGTGGTATGTCAACGGGGTACGTCACCGTGAGGACGGCCCGTCGATCGAGAGGGGCAACGGATCCCGCGAATGGCATCTTCATGGCAAGCGCCATCGTGTTGACGGTCCGGCAGTGACCAATCCGGACGGCGCTGTTTCCTGGTGCCTGTACGGGCAGAAGGTCAGTCAGGAGGAGCACGCAGAGATCGTTGCCCTGCTCCGCGAGACCGGTGAGGCACCCGATGCTTGAGTGGACCGAGGACGGTCCGACTGCCTGACCCGCCGATGTCTCAAGACCTGCGCGACACCGGGGAAGCGCCGTAACGGCCGCTTGATGCGCGTACTTGCCGCATGAGGCTAGGTGTGGCGCTCGACATCCGCACCTTCAAACTGCCGAAAGGCTATGACCCTAACCGGCATGCCGCACAACTGCCGGCGGTGCTCGCGAAAGAGTACGGAGCCGGTTGGCGGATCATGTCGACCGATCTCGAGAAGATGGAGGTCACTGCTGTTCGGGAAGCGGCTGTCGCGGAGATCGCCGACGACGACCAGCCAGCGGCATCGGCGGCGGGGGCGAAGCAGCTGGCGAAACTGGTGACCTTGCCGGCGGGAACGAAGATGTCGGACGGCGACAAACTTGCCGCCCTCTATCAGGCGCAGCACCCCGGGTTCTTCATGGTGCAGTTCAACCCGCACCTGCTGCAGGCCCGGCTGGCGACCATGACTGAGGATGAGGTGATCGCACGCGGGAAGCTCGCGGCGGCGTTGAAGGTGAAGCCGTGGGATGTCCTGCTGCGGTCTCGTCCGGACGGCGGGTTCGAGGCGAGGCTGCCGAAGTACACCCCGTCCGAGCATGATGCGAAGCTCGCGGAGGCCGCGGTCCTGATCGGGCGTACCGGATGGTATATCACCGTCAACCCGAAAACTCTTGTTGCACAGGTGATTCCGGCAGACCCGCCGACGTTTCCACGGTCGTTCGCGTTGAACATGTCAGCGCTGATTGCCTCCGACCGATTCAGCCGCTGTCGGCGCTGCTGCCGCGCAGCGTCGTCGACGGTCTCGCCGATGTCGTGCCCGGGCTCGCGTCCGTCAAAACGTCGACGCCGAAGGCTGCTGCTGTCGTTGCGCCGGCTGTTGCGGGCGACGACGTGTTCTGACGCGATTGCCCCGAGCGGTCAAGGCCAGGACCGCTCGGGGTGGTTTCGTTTTTGGTGTTTGGCGAGGATACTTTGTGTCATGACAACCCGCCTACTCTCAACCGGACAGGCTGCGACCGTGATGGGTGTGTCACGCCAACATGTCGTTGACCTGTGTCGGGCCGAACGTCTCCCCTATGTGATGGTCGGTAGCCACCGCCGCATCCCCTCGGACGCGATCCCTCACGTTCTCTCAGACGCAGACAACCTGTCCTACCGGCTCCATCTTGTCGTTGCTGGGAAGCTCGTGCAGAACCCTCTTGCAGTGCTCGACATGGCTCGCCAAAACGTTGAGCACGGGCTTCCTCTACACCGCGAACATTCGCGCGCGGCCGGGCACCTTCGCGAATGGCTAGGCATCATCGACGCCGGTGTAGACGCGACGCTCTCAGCCCTTCTCGATCGAAGCCAGAGAGCACGTGACCTACGGTCAACATCGCCGTTTGCAGGTGTGCTGACCGAGCGAGAGCGGCAGGACGTGCTGAACGGACTGCACAAATGAAACGATCACAGCTGGCGCACATCTTGCGAAGCGCTGCACGCATCGCTGATGACCCTGACGTGCTTGTCATCGGGTCACAGTCGAGAGGTGGGCAGTTTGCTGCACGGCGACGCCCCGAACCGCCGCCGCTCGGCTCATCTCATTAAGTTCCCCCTGTCCCGGACACATAACTGGAATGGACGTCACCGACTGGGTTGAAGATGGCGTCACGCCGCACCCGACTGGCGGTTACGTCAGCGTCGAGGTCCGTTCGGACCAGACGGTCTACCGAGACGCCGACGGTCACCGACACCGGGTTGACGGCCCGGCAGTGGTGACGTCGACCGGCAAGACGCGTTGGTTTCGGCACGGGATCCTTCACCGACTCGACGGCCCGGCGTATGCCAACCCCGGCGCCGTCGCGAAATGGTTCGTTGACGGGAGGCGTCATCGTCTCGACGGCCCTGCGGTAGTCCACTCGCAAGGTCACCGGCAGTGGTGGTTGCACGACCGGAGGGTCAGTGAAGCCGAGCACGCCGAGATCGTTGCCCGGTGGCAAGAGACCGGAGAGGCGCCGCACACATAGCAGGCATGAGCATTCAGCCTCGCGTCCAAGCCGGTGTCCGCACCGGTGGTCAGTTCACCAATCAACGGCGCGGTGAGCCGGCACCGCTTGACGGTGACAGCTGCTACGACTGCGGCGGTGAAGTTGTCGCTGACGGCGACGACCGGTTCCACATCGGTCGGGACGGCTCCCCGGTCGACTTGGATCACAAGCCGGTACTCGAGTCCGACCTGATCGAACTCCCGCCGCCCCGCCCGGTCCCGGTGTTCGACGCCGGCGAGCAAGACATCACCGAGGCCGGGGCGATCGACTTCCTTGACGACCGCGCGGACAGGGCCGAGAACGACGCCACTCTCGCGGTGCTTCGGGCGAAACTCACCGAAGATCCGGCGGACCTGGCGAACGCCAAGTTGGCGCAGGCACACGCGGCGACGGTGCGTAACGAAGCCGACGAGTCGCGCGTGCGGAACGCCCTCACGGGAGAGCCCGCGCCCGCGCAAGCTCCGAAAGTCGACTACCAAATCCAGTCTCCGGGACTCGAGTACGCGACCGACGGCACCGACGTCATCGTCACGACCTCCGACGACGGTCACACGCGAATGACGCGAGGCAAGGTCACGTTCGAACTGCCGTCAGGGCAGACGCCGGTCAACGGCTACTCCCACAGCGCAACCCACGGTGACCGGTACGTCAAAGGCGCTTACCGCTCTGTCGTCGACATCGCGAAAGACATCCGCGCCGACGTCAAGGCGGCAAAGGAAACTGGCTGGCTCCCGTCGAACCTGACCTACCGCGTCCAGACCCGTCACGGGTCCACGGTCGACGTCGACATCGAAGGACTCTCGGATGCCGACCGGACCGACCCGGACAAGGTTGCTGACGCGGCGCGCGGCTGGAACCAGCGCAACACCAACCGCGACGAGATCACCGAGCTACGACACCGCGTCCAGTCCCTCATCGACCGGCACAAGAAGTTCGACAGCGACTCGATGACCGACTACTTCGGCGACAACTTCTACGGGAGCGCCAACGTGCAAACCGACGACGAGGCGCGCTTCTGGGCGAAAGACCGGGCGCGGAAGGCTGCCCGTCGTGCCGAGCTCGCCGCGAAGAAGGCGGGCGTATCTCGATGACCGATCACACCGCGGCCCGTGAATCGGCCCGCCGCCGAGACGGGAAGTTCGGTACCCAACGGCACGCCGAACCCCCTCCCCTTGCCAACCCTGTCCGGTTCGCCGACGCCGCTGAAACCTGGCGGATCGCCGACCAGGGGCGGGTCCGGGATGACACAGGGCGGGACGTCACAAAGCAGGCAGTAGACGCACTCCGCGAAGAGACGTTGCGCCGAGTTGGTGACCGGTTCGTCCGAACGCTGCGCGGGAAAGTCGCTGACCGCGACGGCGACTACGCGCTCGTCGAAATGTTCAACCGGGAGGTCGAGGCCGAGCGACGCATGATCGAGAAGGCAGCGACCGGCACACCGGCCAAGATTGCCGACCGGTACCGGGACACCCCAATCCATGACCGGAGGCTCATCTCCGCCGGCGAACAGCAGGTCCATCTCGGCCAGGGTGTCTGGGGACGGCGGTGCCCGCACTGCACTCGCTTGTTTGTCACGTCCGGGGCACTCGTCATCGACGCGGCATACATGGACCACCTCCGCACCGACCATGACGTCGAAACGGGTCCGCTCCTGCCGGGAGGCACCCGATGATGGGCCGCACGCACGCCGCGTCCGGTGCCGTCGCAACCATGCTCGCCATTCCGGCGCTGGGCCGGTTCGGGCTCGATACGACCAGCATGTCTGTGATCGCTGCATCTGTTGCCGGTGCTGGTGCCGCGATGCTTCCCGATCTCGACCACCCGCACGCGACCGTCGCCCAGTCTCTCGGCCCGGTCACTCGCAGTATCGCCCGCGTCATCTCCGCCATCTCCGGCGGACATCGGCACGGCACACATTCGCTGATCGGCGTCGCTGCGTTCACCGCGATCACGTACGGCATCACCCGGGCCGGGCACGTCTACACGGGGCTGTGGCTCGCGTTTCTGTTCGCGATCGCTGCGACCGCCTTCGGTGTCCCCGTCAACCGGAACCGGATGTTGCACACCGTCATCTGCCTGGCCGGTGGCGTGCTACTCGCCGGGACCACAGCATTCATTCACTACCCGCTCGCTTCACTTCCGTGGGCGGTCGCGATCGGTTCGGCGGCACACCTGGCCGGCGACCTGGTCACGAAACAGGGTGTCCCGTTGCTCTGGCCGATTCGGCACCAGTTCAAGCTCGGGCACGTCACGACCGGCGGTGACATCGACACCATTCTCGGGTGGCTGCTGACGTTCGCCTACGCCGTTCTCGTCAGCTACGCGCTGTACGTCATCTTCCTGCCGCCATTGCATTTCGCCTGGTCGGGCCACTAATCGCTTGCCGCATTCGACCTTGCTGACGACATTCCGACTGACGAAGTGAGCCACCCATGCCTGCCTCTCGCGTCGCGCGAGCACTCCTTCTGACCCCTCTGCTGACTGCCGCCGGGGGAAGCCTCGCGAACGCGCAGCCTTCCGGTGACTTGACCGTGAACACGACCGCCGCCGAAACGGTGCTCGCAACCTCCCTCGACCGCGGCATGCCGATGACTCAGCGCGGTGCCATCGCGTTGACGACGACCACCCGAGGCGGACTTGCCGCGCCCGCCGTCGTCGACATGCCGAGCTCCGTCAACGGTGTCGTCAATATCGCCCGCTGGACTGAAGACCCGGCGACCGGGATCGGAAAGATGGTCAACGTCTTCCACGGGACCGCGTTCACGGACGGAGCCGAACGGACGACCATCTCTCTCGCCCAGACGAAAGCTCCAGGTGGAGTCGTCCTGATCGGCACCCGGCTCGGCGAAATCATCAAGGTGAACCCGTCGGCGGCGATCGACGGCAACGTTCTACGGCCCGGAAAACTCTTTCCGGGGAAGCACCCCGTCATCTGGGACATCGCGCCCACAACCACCGGGAACGCGCTCATCTCCACCGGTTACGCGACCGACGCCGGCACGACCGGCGGGCAAATAGCCACCATCAACTACAGCAAAACGCCGACCATCACGAAACTGCTCGGCACGCCGTTCCCGAACGGCCTTGCCCGGACCGTTGGGACGTGGCGCGGGTTCACGTTCACGGGCAGCATGTATCAGGACCAGGCCGAAGTGAAAGTCCGGCAGGGCGACGGCACCTGGCAGACCCTGTTTGCGGGCACCCCGAAAACGCAGCAGACATCTCCGGGCGACTACATCGACTCGATCACCGTGCGCGGCAACCACCTGTACGTCTCCTACGCCTCGTACACCCAAACCGTGTATGGGTCGGGCGTCTACTCGTTCCGGCTTCGCTCCGCCAACGGGAAAGTCTCTGTCACCCCGGAAGGTGACCCGAAGCAGCCGGTCCTGCCGTACATCTGGGGTGTCACACCGGTCCCCTCCACTTTTGGCGGGACGGACGCAGTCGCCGGTGTCGGACGGGACGGCTCGATGAGCATGTATGACCCTGCCGCTGCCACCAAGGTGGCAAAAATCGGTCAGTCTGGATCGTTCGGCACTGCCGGCGTCACCGACACCCGGGTCGTGCTCCCCAGCGACACATGCTGGTTGACAACGCCATCCGGATCGAACGCGTGCATCGGCACCGTCGATATCTCGACCGGGGCGATTGCGTCCGTCACGGAAGCCACCGGCAATCCGTGGACGCAGCAACTGATCGGACCGACCGACGGTGACACCCCAGTCTTCTGGTCCGGAACCAGGCCTTTCACCGTCGTCAAGTCCACGACCGACGGGAAGGTACGGGCATCACTGAGCTACTTCAACCGGTCGCTGCTCGCCGACGCCGATACCGGGAAATGGGGGTCATTCTCTTGCACTGGTGGTCTCCCGGTCGCCCAAGTTGAAGGAATCGGCTCCGGGGACGGCAAAACCGTTACCGGCACCTACCCCGACGGAAGCCTTCGGATACAGGACGAAGTGTCGCCAGCGGACTGCGTCGCCGCGACCACCCCGATCATCGGCAGCCGGCAGGTCCGGCCCACCGAGATCGTTCACCTCGGTGACGGAAAGTTCGCGGTCGGCAGTTACAGCATCGGCGGTGTCGCCCCTGGTGCCCTGTCAATCTTGGACGCTCGCACCGCGGTGATGATCCCTTCGTGCGGCACGACAAGTGGCAGCATCTGTGACACCGAGATCGCCGACAAGTGCGCCGGCATGGTACCCGGCGATGGCGTGTCCGCTGTCGCTGCCGCCCCGGACCCGTCCGGGAAAGCCCGGTACGTTTTCGCCGGCACGAACGCCTGGTCCCCGAACCAGAACGTTCCGACGAACGCGGAAACCGCCCACCTGTTCCGGTACGACCTGACCACCGGGCGGATCGACACCTGCATCAGCGTCCCCGGCTTCTCCGTCACCGACCTCGCGTTCGACCGGGACGGGAAACTGTTCCTGCTCAGCGACCGTGGCACCAACGGATCGAGCTACGGGAAGACGATCTACCGGGTCGACGACCCAACAGGGGCGATGACCCTCGTCGACACCGGTCTCCCGCTCCCGTCAAATGGTGGCGGCTCGGGCACCCTCGTCCCGCTCGACAGTGGCATGTTCGCGGTCGCCACCGGTTACGGCAACTACCCTGGCATGCTGTTCGCGGTCGACCCCAACCGGATGAACGCCACCAAAACCGGCCTGTACCGGGACACTCTGGCCGGCACCGGCGGACCGATGACCGTCACCACGAACGGGCGGTGGGTCTACAACCGGGACGGTGTCCTGTACTCCCAGAGCCAGGGTGTCGGCGGTCCGGTCATCTGGTATCCGTAACCACTATGCACACTAAAAGGCCGCGCCCCAAAGTTGACCCGGGGGCGCGGCCTTTGCTTGTCCGCTCGGTCAGAGCGGCAGGCTGTACAACTTCGAGTCGTCCCCGCCGAGGTAAGCGACGCCGTTGTAGACGGCGAACTCGTTCGACGTGTTCATGTTGTAGTCGGCCTGCAGCGGCTTGATGAGTGCCTTCGTCTTGCCGGTCACCACCGAGATGCCGCCCTGGTCGAGAACGTAGACCGTGTTCGTGACCGGATCAACCGTGATCCGGTCCGCTCCGTACGGGTACCCGGTGGTCGTCTTTGTCACCACACCGGTCTTCGCCCCGTCGAACCAGTACACGGATCCCTGCTCGACGAGATAGATGAGGTTGTTCGCCGACACAACCCGGTCGGCCTCGTAGATGGCTTCACCGACGTACAGTTGCCGACCGTTGCTTCCAGTCCAGCCCGTCCCGAGCTTGGTGTCACCGAGCTTGGTGAGCCGGCCCGTGCTCAACGCGAAAGCCGTCATCGGAGCTTGCGCGCCACGGGTGGAGACATCGGCGCGCCAGTAGACGTTCCCGCCGATCCGCGACATCCAATAGACCCGCTCGTAGCCGTCACGGTCGGCCGGGGCGTCCTGCCAGCGGTAGACCTCTATCCACGTTGCACCACCGTCACGGGAGCGCTTCACCAGTGCCGTCGGGACGCCACCGATGTTCGCCGAACCGGAGATCAGGATGTCGTTCGCATCGAGGCCCTGCATCACGTCGAAAATGTGCTCCATGCCGTTGTTGCGGTAGGACCAGGTGCCGTTGACGTTCGTCGCGATAGCGACCGTCCCCGACGTCGGGTCGATGTTCGGGACGAACACCTTGCCGCCGAACGACCGGAAGGTGTCGATCTGCTCGCCTGGCATTGACGTCAGGGCCTGCTTGAACAGGCCGTCCGACGCGTCGAAGTAGGAGACGTTGGTGCCGAGCCCGGACTTCGACCCCGAGTTCTTGTCGTAGTTGCCGTAGCCGTAGAAGATCGTGCCGTCCTGCGCGGCGAACAAGGTGCGGAACCCAGCCCCTTGCCACGGACGCATGGCTTCAGCGTCAGCGGCCTGGCCGAGATAGGTGCCACCGAAAAACGTCGGGTCGACGTCATACGCGGACGCGGGCGCGGTAGCGCCGAATGCGAGCACGGCAGTGGTGGCGAAAACAGAACTGACAGCGGCGAGACGACGCACGACAGCGGAACCTCCGGTAGGGGTTGGGTGGGCTGAACGCCCTTCACCTCGCCCTATGCGGCAACCGATTGAACGCTCCACAACGCGTGTGTGCGGCGGCAGCCAGTCAGCCGTGATGCATCGAGTGCCCGTGCGCCTGCTCGTTGGGGCGATGCTGGATTGCTCCGATGACGGTCGCTGCCGGAAGCGCGAAACTGACCACAGCGACGACCATCGAGACAACGACCCGCCGGACGGTCACGGAACCGGGATCCCGCACAGGCCCGGGTTCTTCGGGGTGTTGCCGATGTGCAGCAGCGAGTCGTCCTTCGACGTGTTGATGCAGTGGTTGACGGCGTTCGTCAGCGTCGGCTGGTCCCAGGTGTTCCAGAAGTCCGCGTGGAAGGTGTATCCCTTGCCGGCGGCGGCACCCATGCCGGACGAGAACGCGATGTCGGTCCCGTCTCCCCGGTAATCCCACTGCCACGTGAACCGGGCCTTCGCCACCTTCACCGGGAAACCGGTCGGGCACTTCCCGTTCACCGTGTAAGCCATCTGGTTGTTCTCGAACATTGGATCACCCATGAAATCGGCCGTGTTCCCCAGCTGAACGTGGTCGTTCAACTTGCCCGACCAGCACGTCGGGAAGTGGACGATCGCGGTTAGGTAGCGCTGCTCACCGGTTCTGAGGTTGGTCGCGGTCGAGCAGTTCGCGGCGGTCGGCGTCGGGAACTTCATGCCCAGACGCGCGGCCTTGCTCGAGAAGTTGCCGCAGGAGAAGTTGACGGCCCGCAGGTCCATGTCGGCCTCGGACTGAGCCATCGGGTTCCCGGCCACCATCCGCAGGTCAGCGGGGAACGGCTGGGTCTGCTTGCCGGGGTCCGTCTTCTTGTCGTTCCAGCTTTGGTAGTACATCTCGTACCGCATGACCGGCACCAGCTGGCCCGCCTTCGGTCCGGAAATGTAGCGCAGCGTCGGTGCCCAATAGGCGGCCGTGTCTTTCTGCATGTTGCAGGACGACTTGTCGCCCATCATGTCGGCGTAGTTCGCCAGGTCCGGCCGGTCCATGCTGAGCAGCCCCAAGTTCCCGAAAAACTGGTGCTCATGCATCGACATCGGGAACCCGCGCGAAACGATCGGGTCAACGGAGGCGACACCGGCGGACCAGGCGTCACCCGGGCCGAGCTTGCTGCTCGCGCCGCCAGCACAGTGCACGTTGATCCGGGCCTGCGCCGCCTGCGGAGCAATCAGGCAGGCAAAGAGGACGAGAAGGGCGGCGATCGCGGTTCGCGCGATCGTGCGGGTGCGAGCAGAAGTCATTGTCGTTGTCTTTCGTCGAGGTCGCTCGTTCGGTCGCGCATCCAAGTGTACGGTTCATGCGGCAAGTCGTTCACTGGCCGCAAAGCCGGCCCGGAATCAGCGCCAGGTCGCGTCCTGCAGGGCGTTCCGCATCGCCCGGGCGTCGTCGGTCGCCCCCGCGTTCAGGTACGCCAGATCGGTCTCGTACACCTCGAGGAAGCGGGACCGGGAACCTTCGACTTGGACCATCCGCACGAAACGGTCCGCGTCCATGCGACCGTCCTTCTTCACCACTCCGGCGACCTGCTGCGCACCGATCACACCCGGGACGACACCGTTCGGGCCGAAACTGTCCGCCAACCACGCACCGAAACCTCGGGCACCGTCGAAGTTGCCGTTGTTCTCCGGGTCACCGGCACCGTTCTCCTGGAAGACCGCCCGGTTGCCGTACTTCGCGCGAACGGCAGTCCACGTTGCAAGCCGCTGCGGGTGACAGGACGGGTTCGCCCACAGGCCCGCGTTGGAGCCCGTGCACTGGTCGTTGAACGCCCAGCCGGTCGCCATCGACAGGTTCACCCGCGCCGGGAACAGTCGGGCCATCTCGTCGAACGCGGCGAGCTCCGCCTGGTTGTACGCCGCACGCAAGCTCTCGTACGTCCCGCCCCTCGTGAACTGCTGCCACTTCTGCGTCCACTGCGCGCGACCCGCCGGGCCACCTTCGAACCACGGCTCCCCGTGCGTCGACCACGGCATCGTCACCCGGACCATTCCGAGATCTGGGTTGGTGCCATACCGGTTCGCCAGCGCCGTCCGGAATGCCGTCAGCCGCGTCTGGAACGTCCGGGAGTAGAACGCTGGGAACTGCCCGCGACCGTCGATACTCAACATCTCGTCGGACTTCAAACCGGCGACCATGTGCTTCGGCATGCCGTTGCCGACAGTCCCGAGGATCACCATGATCGCGAACGGCTTCCCGGTCCGCTGCGCCGCCTGCGCTGCGGCGTCGAAACCGCTCCAGTTGTAGACGCCCGGTGCCGGGTTCACCTTGTCCAGCCGGGCATACGCGCTGATCCAGCCGACGTAGTTCGGCGACGACAAGGTAGCGATCTGGTCAGCTGTCTTCCCCGAAACCGACACCCAGGCTCCCGCACCACGGATCGTGGCGTCCGGTGTGGCCTGCGCTGGCGCTGATACGCCTGCCAGTGCTGTGGCGGCGACCGCGGCTGTGATGACGGCGGTGCTGAACTTTCGGAACTTCATGGTGGTGACCCCTGCTTTCACATCGAAGAAGTTGGTGATGCCTCTTCATGTGTGCGGCAGGGCTTTTACAGCACCATGCCGAGCTTGCGTTCCTGGTCGAACAGCACGGCGAAAGCGATACTTTCGGCCTCCCGGCCACCGGCGCGAAGGGCCGCAGCTACGGCGTTACCGGTCTGGATCGGCAGGAGACGCTGACCGGCGAGCAACAGCAGCGCGAGGTTCCGGGCTTCGGTCGGGTCGATCGTTTCGGAGAGCCGGTAAAGGATCTTCGACGGGTAGTTCGCGACGTCGTAGCCAGCAGGATTGTCCAGGGCACCGAAGCTCTCGACCGGGAACTGGACCAGCGACGGACGGTCCACCGTGTGCACTGTCAGCGGGTCGTCGCCCCGGATGTCAACGACGACCACTCGGTCACCGAGAACGAGGTCGTTCCTGTCTGTGATGCGCTGAAAGATCGACGTCCGCGTCTTCACGGTGCCGCCGCCTCGATCAGCAGCGCACACGCCAACGCGGTCGCGTCCTCCAGAACCGTGCAGTCGTCATTTACACATCGAGAACACTCTCCGTTGTAGAAGTAGTGCTCGTCCCGGGCCGTGCGGAGCCAGTTGCACTGGTGGGCAGCGATCATGCCGTCACGCAGGGCAACGACGTCCATGCCAGCGGAAATCAGTTCGACAGCGGACACCTTCGCGACCAGCGCCCGAGCGATGACCATCAGCTTCAGGTTCTTCCCGCCGGCGACCAGTTCACCCGGCGGACACCCGAGCGCCGCCGATAGTGCGGTCGACAACAGCATGACTGTCGAGACAATCGGCCCGTCAGCGCCGTACGGAAAGAAGACAAGATCGCCGGTTTGCAGGCGTGTACTTGGCGTGACCGGTTCGAGATAGGGATTCTTCATGGCGTGCATGTGTACGTTCACGCATCCCGGGCTTCATGTTGGCCCGGTCCGGCTGGCATCAGGACCACCAGCGTTGACGGATCCGCCGACGACGTGACAATCACCGGCTTGACGATCTCGCGACCGGTAGGACTTTGACCGCCGCTCGTGGTCGCGAACATGACCGGTCCAGCCGGGAGCGCGGCGAGTGCTGTGCGCACCAAGTCCGCATTCATCCATCGGTCAAACACGCGGTAGCCGTCGATGATGTGGACATTCGACGCCGTCAGCGCCTCCGAGGAGGCCCCGAGAGCGAGCACAACATCGTCGGACCTGACATGCACGACATCCCGAGGGCCGTACCGCGAGAAGGCCGCTCGCAGTGCCCTGGAATCGACCGTGACGCTGGCGTCCTGGACTTTGACGGCGGCGTCATGCACCCGGTCGATCCGTGCATACTCGAACGGCGTCGTGAAATCGACGATCAGGCCGTCGACGGAGATCACCGTGACGTCGCCGCGCTGGGTGGCAACGACCTCGCCGGTCTTCACCTTCGACAGGACTTTCGCGACCCGCTCCGGGAGGATGACGTCACCGTCCTGGCTGGAGATCGCGCGAACGGTCGTGATCGCCATCGTGAACCGGTCGGAACCGACCAGCTGTAGTTCCCCCGACGCAATCCGGACCCGGACACATCCGAGGACCGGCAACACGGAACCGTTCACCGACGGGAGCACCCGGGCCAACGCCGCAGCGAACACCGTGCCGGCCACCCGGAACAGTTCGGAGTCTCCGGGAACGATTGCGGCTTGGACAGTCTCCCGCGCGACCCACAAGGACGCCGAATAGTTGCCGCGCACCGTCAACCGCTCGCCTTCACCAACCACCGTCACGGTGGCCCCGAGATCAGTCTTGACCAGATGCTGCGTGTCACGGGAAGTCAGAACGGCGCGACCGTCATCAAGTCCATCACCGTCGACCGTGGCGACGACGCCGATCGTGGACGATTCCGTCTTTCGAGCGGACACCGTGACAACGCCGCCGGTGACATCGAAGATGACGTCGTCGAGGCCGGAGGCACCGGTGGCGGTCTTGGCCGAGGCAATCGCCCGGGAAAGTGCGATACGGGAGGCAGTGAACTTCATGCCGGGAATGTGTACGGTTCGGCCCCGTACACATCGTTTGGCGAACGACCTTACCGATTCACATCAGGAGCCTCGATGCATCCCGTTGCTTACGCCCGCGAGTTCGCCGCCACTGTCGGCCCAAAACCCATCACGTCCCCGTTCGGTGCGTGGCTGCTGCCCGCAGCCTCTGGGATCTACGGTGAAGATGTCCGACACCTTGCCGGACAGCTGCTTACCAGCGCCCCCGAGCCGGTCGCCACAGCACTCGCGTACTGGGGTCTGCTGCCAGCCCACGTCATCCCGGCCTACGCCGCGACCGGGCCTATCCCTCCGCAGGCGGTCGCCGACGAATGGACGCGCGAGAAGACGCTCGGCATGATCGACCGGTTCCCTGGGGATGTCACTGGCACGGTGTCCGTCATCGCGTCCGCGATCGCCTGCACGTTGGATTGGACAGTCCCCCTCGATAAGGTCGGGTCCGATCTGCTTGGTGGGGAGTTCGGGGCTCGCCTGTCGAGCGCGATGACCACCACAGCGACCCACGACGTCCGCATCTACCGGACTCGGACCGCCGGTCTGGCCTGCGCCGTTCGGATGGCAGACAGCCGAGGCGTGAACGTCACGTCCGTCCTTGCAGCGCCGGACGTCAGCGCCGCAGACACTCAGCAGGCCGCGCGGAACATCGTAAACGGGAGTGCCGAGCACATCCGGCTCGACCGGCTCCCCAGCGGTTCGCACAACGCTTTCGACGTCAAAATCGTCACAGGCATAAAGGACTCGGTCACCGCGATCCTCCCCGCGTGGGAAGCCACGTCATCCTTCGACGTCGGTGCAGCGCCCGGGATGACAGACCTCGCGAACGCTCTCGGCGGCAACGTTCGAGTCCTGCAGTCGGCCTACGCAAAGTTCGGACGGACCGGCTTCAAGGCGGCGGCCGCCACCGCGATGCTGATGCGCGGCGCGGCCATGCCCAGCACCGTCCGCGCAGTCACCGCCCGGTACAACCGGCCCTACGCTGTCGTCGCGTCCGCTGTTGACGCCAACACGGCGTGGCGAGGCATCCCGATCTTCGAGGCGTGGGTTACGGCGCCAACCGAAGTGACCGATTAGGACGCGGCCTCTTCGAGCGACCGGATCGACGCGTCGACGCGAGCCAAGTTGACAGCGACCGACCGGAACACTGGAACGGCTACACCGTTGCCGATACCCCGGTATCGGGCAGTGTCCGACAGGCCCAGCCCGGCAGTCCACCCATCCGGGGCACCCTGCAGGCGTTCGCATTCGAGCGGCGTCAATCGGCGAACAACTGTTCGGCCCGATTGAGAGTCCAGCACCGCCGGATACCCCTGCCCTGGTTTCCCGCCACCGGCTGACAACGACTGTGTCACCGGGGCGGTCACCACGTCCGCGCGTTGATTCTCCGCGAACGCGGCCACCAAGTTCACGTCATCCTCGCGCCGCCGGCCACCGCCGCCAGGGTTCGATGTCAGCGTCGACGCCGTCTCGATCGGCACGGTTTGCGTGACTAGCTTTCCGCCGCGCGCGTCATTTAAGTCCGCGCCACCCGGATGAGCCTTCAATGCGTGCGCGATCAGCGTGTCATCCTGGTTGAGGCGTGTTTGCCGGGTCGTCACTGTTGCTGCGAGACGCGGAGCAAAGCCGCCCGCAGCTTCTCCGGGATCGGCCTGCTTCGACGCTCCGATCGCCGCAAAATGCCTGCCGCCGCGCGAGGTGTCAAAAAGTACCGCTGCAGGTGCATCCCAGGGGGCTCCACGATGTCCAACAAGGACGATTCGACGGCGGCGCTGTGGAACTCCGTGGTGTTGAGCGTCCAGCACTCACCAGGCGAGGCCATACCCCCGGTCAACCAACGACCCGACGACGGTACCCATGTCCCGTCCTCCTCGCGATGACAGGAGCGGAGGGACGTTCTCGAGGACGAGCCATCGCGGGCCGAACTGGTCAACCAGGCGAACGATCTCCCAGTAAAGGGAGGAACGTGTTCCTGATCCTCGCTCCATGCCGGCACGTCTGCCCGACTGACTGAGGTCAGTGCAGGGGAATCCACCGGCAAGGACCGTTCGGTCCGGGACGGCTCCTGCGGAATAGAGGTCATCGGCGGTCACGTCCTGAACGTCGGTATGCAGCGGGACGCCCGGAAATCGAGCGGAGAGCACGGTGCTCGGGATCGGATCAATCTCGCAAAGGAATGTCGTCTCGAAACCTGCTTGCTCGAACGCGAGGTCGAGTAGGCCGATCCCACTGAAGAGAGACACCACATGGAGGCCACCGCCAGCAAGATCACCCGTCACGACGGTTCTTAGCCGCTGACCCCTGCTTCAGCGGCCGATTAGGACGATTGCCGCTTCGTTCCCCACAGGGCGGCTCCGAGAGCGCATGTGACGAGGCCGTCAACGATCTTCCCGTCAAGCATCCTCACTACACCGAAAACGACGGCGACGAGCGGAAGGACCGGGCCAAGGTAGGGGAACACGCGGTCGGCGACCTCGCGATATCCGGTGATTTTGCGTTCGGCCACAGCGGAAACCCCAATAGCCGCTGCGATGGCGCAGAACCCCTCGTTTTGACGGGCTGCGATCGCGGCGACGCCGGCAACCGCGAACGCCAACACGATGCCGATGGCGACATAGGCGAGCGGGGACGTTCTCGATTGCTTGGTGATGTTCACGACCGTTCTTAGCCGCTGACCACCGTTTCAACGGCCGACACCGTACACATGCCCGCTATGGCGAGCTACACGATCACCAACGTCACGACCGTCTGTGGTGCCTGCCCGACGATCTTCGATTTTTCGGCGATCGAGACGACAAAGCACGGGAAGACGAAGGTTGTCCCGTTGTATTTCCGTCTTTGGCGCGGGCACTTCCGGGTGTGCCGTGGCGACACCGACAAAATCCTCGTGTCCGGACCGGCACCGTCCGGGATCGACGGGGTGTGCGACATCGCTGAGGCGATCGGCATGGCCCGATTCGCCGGGCTGGACATCGCACGGGAGCTCTGACGGCGGAACGCGAGACCTCGAGCACGATTCAGCAGGACTTGGTTCTGCCGCTGACCTGCCAAGTTTCTTGGCAGGTTGATCGGAAGCGTCAAGTTTTCGGCGGTCAACTAGACAGTTCGGCCGCTGAACGGGGCACCAGCGGCTAAGAACAAGCATGGACATCACATTGGAAGTCCACGCCGGAGACGGCGGGGACGATGCAGCCCTGTTCGCCCGCGAACTCGCAGACGCGATCGCGGCCTACGCCAACGGCACGGTCACCACGGCTGGCCGGGTTCTGCACGTCCACTGTCTTTGACGTCGCTGTCCTGAGCCTCGTCGGTGTACACCGCGTTCAGCGTGTCCCGGTCACCGAGAAGAACGAACGCCGGCATTCCTCGAATGTCACCGTCACCACCGCCGGCGCGGCCTCGCCGGTAACACCCGCTATTGACCGGGCTGACGTTCGCGTTGACACCTACCGGGCAACCGGTCCTGGCGGGCAGCATCGAAACAAGACTTCCAGCGCCGTGCGGTTAACGCATCTGCCGACCGGGATCGTCGTCACCGCCGAAGAAGACCGGTCCCAGCATCGGAACCGGGCTGTCGCCTGGCAGCGAATGGAACGAGCCCTCGACGACCGGCACACCGCGCGAGTCTCGGCGAAGCAGAATCAGCAACGCGCCGCCGCCTTCGATCAGGCTCGGTCTTTCACATGGACGGCCTGGCGGGACCAGGTGAAAACCAGTGACGGACGCACCTGTTCGATGCGGAGAGCTCTCGCCGGTGACCTGCGAGCATTAATCGGCTGATCGTACACATCCCGGGCATGACCGCCAGCCACGCCTACGGGCCACTCACCGAACGAGTCGCCGTCACCATCGACGATGGCGTTTTCACGGGCACGTTCGTACGCCAGTGGCCGGCGGACATGCCGGGGATGGTCCTCCCGGTCGTCTGGCACCGGATCCGGCTCGACGGTCACGCGCCCGGTGTCGGACGGATCGTCGACGTCGGGCTCGACCGCCTCGCGGTGATTCTCGATGGCTAAGAAGCCTGAGTACGCGAAAGCGGCCCTCGGCCCGAACCGGCTGAAAAGAACCGGCGCGGGAGCGCACCTGGACAAGCGGTTCCGCCGTGCCCGAACACGCGCTGCGCGCCGCGATCAAGCGGTGCGGGACAACGAGCGGTAGCCGCTTGGGCGTAACGGACCTGCGATGGCGTCAGGAACAACTTCTGCTTGCGCTGGGACGCGGCCTTCTCGACGAGACGCGCGCGCTCGTAAGCCGTGTACTTCTTGGTCGGCACCTACAGATCAAACTCGTCGACCAGCCCATGCGCAACCAACGTCGCCTGAGCGGTTTCCGTCGTCGACTGCGCAACCTGGGGAAGGTACGCGCTGTTGTCGGCGACATACCGTAGATGCCCCGACACGTCATCCAGTTTCCGCAGATGCGCCAAATCGGAGGCCGTCGGGTCGTGCATGACGCCTTCCAGCCGGTGCGACTGCCAGATGTCAACCATCGTGCCGATCGACACAGTGCGTCCGTTCTCTGGCGACGTCGTCCGGGCCGACCGGGCGCGCTCCTTCTCCTCCGGCGGGAGTTGCCGGGACTGCAACCAGATAGCGGTCGCCCGGAAAATCGGGCGGACATCGGACTGCGGCATCCGGCGAGGACGGCCTTTCAACCGGTCCGCGATGTGCGCGTCCCGCGCCTGCGTCCACGCCGCCGCCTTCCCTTCCTGGCTCGGGATCGGGTTCGCGGCCTGAAACTCGCGGGACGCGGCCATCACCCACGAGCGGTACATCTGCTCGTAACCGGAACGGAAGTTCGCCAACGCGGCGTCCGGGATAGGCACCTTCTGCCAGAACGCGACCACCTGGTCGGCAGACCGGGGCGGCGGCGGGTACTCGAACGTACCTTCGTCGTCCCACAGGTCAAGCGTCAACGGCTCCGCGTGCTGCTTGTGCGTGAACTGTCCACCGTCGGTACGCGGCTGCTGCTGCGCGGCGACGAAACCTTGAGCCGGTGCCATCGCTGGTTACTCCTCACTGCCTTGGTCGTTGTTCTCCGGCATGTGTGCGGCATCGCCACGACGGTTGCCGAACAAACGGCGCGGACGCTCCGTCGACAGTTCATGCGGGGCGCGATCTGGAACCAGTTCCGGTTCTTTCGCACGCCGAGGCTTCGGCTCAGGCTGTCGCTCGGACGACACCGTTGGCGTGGGTGCACGTCTCTCTTGTGGAGCGGGTGGCACAGCCTGCGGGGCGGGTGCCTGGGCTGACACACGACGCTGCACTGGCTGCGCCTCGGCTGGTTGCACGGTCTGCGGGGCTGGTGCTGGCGCTTGGGCTGACGGACGATTCTGCTGTGGCTGCGCCGGAGATGGTGTCTGGGCTGATCCCCGTTGCGGTTGCGCCGGGGCCTGTTGCGGAGCCGACGGACGGTTCTGCGCAGGCTGCGCCGAAGCAGGCTGCACGACTTGCGGAGCCGGGGCGGGGTTTGACGCCGACGGACGATTTTGCGCCGGAGCCGCTTGCTCGACCTGTCGAGCCGGGGCTGGCACTTGGGCCGATGCCCGACCATGCGCTGGCTGCGCCGGTGCAGGCTGAACGACCTGCGGAGCCGGGGCTGGCACTTGGGCCGATGCCCGACCATGCGCTGGCTGCGCCGGTGCAGGCTGAACGACCTGCGGAGCCGGGGCCGGGTTCGAGGCCGAAGGCTGGTCCTGTGTTTGCGGAGCCTGGGTGGGGTTCGACGCCGACGGACGACCCTGTGCCTGCTGAGTCGGTGCTAGACCGACCGGTACCGGCTGCTGTGGTGTCGTTGCCGATGCCCGACCCTGCGCTGGCTGCGTCGGAGCAGGCTGAACGACCTGTGCAGCCGGAGCCGGGGTGGGGTTCGACGCCGAAGGCCGGTCCTGGGTTTGCGGAGCGGGTGCCGATGTCCGACCCTGTGCTGGCTGAACGACCTGCGGAGCCGGGGTGGGGTTCGACGCTGACGGACGACCCTGCGCAGGTTGCGCCGGAGCAGGCTGAACGACCTGCGGTGCCGATGAAGGCACTGGAGTTTGCTGTGGGGTCGTTGCCGAAGGCCGGTTCTGCACCTGCGGAGACGGGGCCGAGACCGGTGCGGATCCGACCGGTACCGGCTGCTGCGGTGTCGTCGCCGACGGACGGTACGGCACTGATGTCTGCGGAGCCTGAGCCTGCTGCGGTGTCGTTGCCGACGGCCGGTTCTGAGCCTGCCGCGCCGGGGCCGTGGCGGCAGCCGGTCCGACCTGCTGAGGCTGCTGGCGGAACGGGAGCGGGCGCTGCCCCTGCTGCATCGGTGTCGGGTTCGTCGCTGACGGCTGTACCGGGATCGGGGCGGTGTCAGCCGTGGCAGCCGGCACCACAACGCTCGGCACGACATTCGGTGACTCATGCTCCGACGGAGGCATCCACTCGTCGTCGTTCCGTGCCTCGTGCTCATCCCACACGTAGTCCGGCTCGCGGTGATCCCACGGGACGTCGACATACGGGTTCTGGCTCGACGTGGACGGAGATGTGTCCGCGAACTTCGGGGCAACCGCCGGCCCGCCGTTGACCACTGGAACGGTCGCGGCCTGACGCGCCGACTGACGGGCAGCCTGAGAACGTGCCTGGGCGGCACGCTGCTGCTCGTCGAACAGCCGGATGTTCGCGTCGTTGACACGCTGCGACCGGGTCGGCATGCCCGACCTCCGGGCACCCCGGTCCTGTACATGATTCGCGCGCATCCGGGCTGCGCCGTACAGGACACCCGCACCTGCGACGGCCGCAGGGAAAGCCACCGGGACAGCGGCGACAGCGAGAGCGGCGGCACCTATTTTCGCGGTCGACTTGATCGGGGTCTCACGGAACTTGTCGAGCGCGTTCCCAGCTTTCGCAGTGACATTCGAGCCGAACCGGACGGGCGCGAACTGGGCACGCATCCGCAGGTCCGTCAGTTTGCCGGCACTCTCCGGGAGAGCGCGGTTGCCGCGCGCCGCCCACGCTGCCGCTTCACGGGCACGCTTGCGCTGCTCCCGGCGGTACTCCGCAGTGCCCGGAGTACGGGATGCTGCCTGCCGTTGGGCGCGCGCCGCATCCAACAAGCCACGGTCGGCACCGACGATACGGCGGTTCCCGGCCTTCTTGTCACGCCCTTCGTCGGCCAGACGCTTTTGCACGTCCGGTCGACGCGGTCCACGGCGACCGGCGGCTGCTGCGCCGGCACCTGCCGCTGCCGCATCACCGGCGTCCAGGTCACCGAACAACGCGTCAGTCGAGTCGTCGAACGGGATCTCCTGGGTGTCGCTGCCACCGAAGCCGCCGATCCGCTCGGAAACTTCGCCAGACCCCGACTCGGCGGCGACAGTCTCGTCAGCGCCGTCGAACAGCTCGTCGGTCGAGTAGTCGGAGCCCATGCCGCGACGCCGGTAGTCCGGAGTTTCCGCCCGTTCACTACTGCGGTCGAACCGGTTGCTGCCACCGGTACGTCCAGTCGTCGGCATCCCGTCATCGTCGAGCGGTTCAACATTCTCGTCGTGATCGAGCGCCTTCCGGGTCGCGGCGGCACCCGCTGCTCCGGCGGCACCGGTCGCGGCGGCACCACCCAGTGACCCGATCCGGTCCATTCGCCGACGGAACAACGCCGCATCCGTGGCCCGGCGAACACCGGAACGTCCGTACGCTCGCGCGCGGGACTGCCCGCGACCGAACATCCGGTCCAAACCGATGCCGGCACCGGCGATCATCCCGCCACCAGCCGCTGCCGCACCCCACTGCATCGCGGACGACGGTTTGAACGGCGACGGGGCCTTGAAGACTTTCGTGAACAGTTGATGCACGATGAAGATCGCCGCAACCGGCGCGAGGCCCGTCCAGATCATCGACCACGCGGACACGTCGAGACCTTGAACACCGGCAACCACGAGTGCCGCGTTGATGATCGCGACCAGCGACAAGATGAAGGTCGCACCGAAGACGAACGTCGCCATGCCGAGGTACTGCTTCGCGGCCTTACCGATCGCGTTGTCCCCGCCCGGCCACAAGCCACGGATCAGCATGGCGATCACGAACAGGCCGATCACCAGCAGGAACAGTTTCGCGATGAACACCGCACCGGCGAGCACCAGGTTCACGATGAAAGACACACCGGACGCGGCGGCGTACAGGACAGCGATCGCGGACGCAGTGCCGTTGACGTTGCCGTGCAAGTTCAGCAGGAAGTCCTGAACTTCCGGGTGCCCGACCGTTTTCGCGCGGATGTCTTTGTCGTCGGCGGGCCAGTCAAGGATGCCTTCCCCGCCGTCTTTTCCCGCGTCTTCGAACGCAGAACGACAAGATTCGTTCGGGTCGGAGTCCTTATCCGACTCGGCCGCGACCGCGGCCCACTCGGACCGGGCCTTCCACGCCCCTCCCGTGTACTCGCATGCGGCCCAGGCGATCATCGCCCGGTCCACTTGATCGTTGTCGTCCGGGGTCCACACGACAGCGTCCGGATCGGTTGCCGCGGTCGGGAGACCGGAAAGCGCGATTTGGTCGGCGACCGGGACACCCTTGTAGTAGTCGTACAGGTGGCACGCCGCTTCGTCGCCCCACGGGTTACGGGCACCGAACTGCGCTTGCGTGAACGCGCGCATCCCGGTCGTCTGCCACATCGCGTCGATCGACGATTGAACGACCGCCTGACTTTCGCCGCCGGCTGCCGCCAGAATCGCCTTGTACTTGTCCCGCATGGTGTTCCGGTAGACCGCGCACGAGGTGCTTCCAGTCGAGCCGAGCGCGGCCTCCGTTTGCTCGATCGCGAGATCGTTGATCGTCGACGCCGGAGCGGACGCGAGTTCGGAGATGGTGTAGTTGGCTCGGACCGACCACCACGCCGGCGATCCGGTGCCGATCTTCGCCGGTGAGTTGCTCGTGTTCATCGCTCCGAACACCAAGGTTGCGAGCACCCCGAGCGTGACCATCATCCGGATCCACTGATCGGTCTGGGCACCGACTTTCCGGGCACGCCACACCAGAACACCGACCGCGAGCACGATGATCCCGGCGATCACCCCCGACTCGAACATGGCGTTGCCGAACACACCGAACGAATGGTCAACCGACCGGACAATCGAGGAGCCGACACAGAACTGGGTGGCGTTCTCGACAACACCCGCCGACCCCATCCAGGCGGCGTCACCAGCGGACAGGGCACCCTCAATGACACCGTTGCGCTGAATCTTCGAGCCCCAGTCACCCCCGACCGGGTTCCACGACAGTTTCGTGTGCATCGACCCGAGCCCACCCCACCGGTTCACCGGCAGGTACAGCTGGCCGGCCTCCTGCACCGACTGCGGCAGGTCGCCCTGACAGATACCGAGAATGTCCGGGCTCGGGTCACCCGGGTCGACGACAGCGCTGGCCGGCGCGGCGGACGCCATAAACATCCCGAACGCGACCATCAGGAACACGACGAGAGCACGGAGCCGCACCAAGACCTTCACACCATGCCCCATGCGGCAAGTAGCCGGATTCTGCGGCGAAACCGGTGCACGAGCGCCGAGAACCGTACACATGGACGGTCAACTTGAGCCCGAAAGCCGGGACGACAACACCAGAAAAGACTTGCCAGCGATGACCAGCACCAAGCCGACACGGTCCCGTTCGCCGCGACAGGGATGTGTACGGGGCACTACCGTTTCCCGCATGCGCACCGTGCTCCTCGCTGCCGCCGCTGGTCTCCTCCTCGCCGGCTGCGGCGGTGGTGAGGTGTCGACGTCCGGGAAAGATGTCTCGATGGCGACCGTCACGGACGCGAACGCGGAACAGGCGTGCATCGACCTTTTCGGGAAGGCGAACGACCTCGGGGCGAAGTTCTCCGAGGCCGACTTCACCTGGACTGGGAGTCAGTACGTTTCAGGTGGCGTCGTTTGCGCGCTGACCCCAGTCGGAAAGACCCTAAACCAAGCTCCCGTCACACTCCGAACCACGAATGTCGTTGACGAGGGCACAGTTAGTGCCGGAAACGGTTGGTACGTCGCATATCGACCTGACACGAAAGGTGCCTGGTCGGACGAGCAGAAGCAGGCCGTCGCTGACCTCGCCGCGAAAGCTGCGAAGCACATCAAGCCGTAAGCCGCAGCACCTCCCGCGCAAGCCGGTCTTGCGCCATGCCCGCGAACATCGGGGTGATCTCGGCGGCGTACGGCATCCTGCCGAGACGTAGCGCAGCCGCCGATGCCGACGCGAGGCCCCCGAACGGCTCCCACACAACGTCTCCCGGACGGGTCGTGGCGGAGATGATCCGTTCCATGAACTCGACTGGTTTCTGGTTGAGGTGTTGACCGCGAGGAACCCTGGCTGAAAATCGTGGGATCAAGCCGAACCGTGGTGCTGCCGAGGACACATCGCGTGAACTGACGGCATTCCTCAAGGAGGAACCCAGTAGACGTAGGTCGCCCGCGCGCTTGTCGACGGACACGAGAAACTGCCCGGAGACGGCCATGAAGCTGCCCGCCGGCGGTCATGAGTTCTGCCCGCTGACGGTCATGGGATCTGCCCGACACGAC
>NZ_BAAAPN010000102.1:0-46433 GCF_039531165.1 Nostocoides vanveenii
AACGCGGTCATCATCACCCGAAGCCTGCTCCGCCGAGCCTGGACGACCCACCGCTGGGACACCCGACCCACCCGACGACCCTGACCTATCCGCGCGATCTCTTAATCGCCCAAGACCGTTGTAGCCGAAGGTCAACTCGAGGAAGGAGTTGGTCTGGCTCCCGCCGACATAGGGCCGCTTATCCGCGGGCAGGAGCTCGACGATGGCTACCCACCAGCCGGCCGATACGAGCATCGCGCCGACCCCGGCGAGTGCCCCAACTATCCGGCGTCGCAGCGTGGTGTCGGCCAGGAAGACATAGGCGATCCCGAAGAAGGGGACCACGAGCAGGACTTGCAGGGTCTTGGTCAGGAACCCGAAACCGATCAAGACGCCGGCCAGGGTCATCCATCGGACCGAGCCGCTCTCGACCGCTCGCAGGGTGGCCCACGCGCCGAGCGCCATCAGCAGAGTCAACAGCGCGTCGGGATTGTTGAACCGGAACATCAGGACTGCCACCGGCGTCAGCGCGAGGATCGTCCCGGCGAGCAGGCCGGCAGCTGCGCCGAAGGAACGCTTCACCGTGGCATGGACGACCGCCACCGTGGCCACGCCCATCAACACCTGCGGGAAGAGGAGGGCAAAGGAGTTGAGCCCGAATATCCGCACCGAGAGGCCCATGGCCCACAGCGCGGCGGGTGGTTTGTCGACAGTGATCGCATTCGCTGCGTCGAAGCTGCCGAAGAAGAAGGCCGACCAACTCTGCGAACCGGCCTGTGCCGCAGCCGAATAGAAGGAGTTGGCATAGCCGCTGGCGGTGAGATTTGTCAGATAGGCGGCCGCCGTGGCGAGCAGGAGGAGGGCGAGCGCCGGGCGCGCCCAGCGTGGGTCGTCGCCCTGGCGCCAGGGGATCCGAGGCCGGCGTCCGGCCGCACTCGACGGCGGTGGCGCCCCCTGGCTCGGCGGTGTTGCGGGCAGGTCAGGGGCGGGCCGGTCCTCGGTGCGTTCACCGGCAATGGTCGACTCCGAGGCGGACGCAAAGGTGACGATCTCCACCCGGCGACCCTCGACGCGCATCCTGTGGGGACGCTGTGATGGACCTATCGGCCGGCCGCAAGCTCGCCGCGGGGCTGGGACGGGCTCGTGCGCCAACGCGCATCGACGGGCGTTAATGCGCGCGCACTGTGGCTCCCAGCGCTCGGCGCCCCCCGGTTCGGTCAGCCGGCCACGGGCAACTCGACCAGGAAGGTTGTCTCGCCCGGTTGGGACCGCACACCGACTCGGCCGGCGTGGGCGCTCGTCACCGCCGCCACGATCGACAGGCCGAGGCCGGTGCTTCCGGACGCGCGGTTGCGTGCCTCGTCGCCTCGGGTGAAGCGCTCAAAGACGTTGCGCTGCAAGCTTTGCGGGATTCCCGGGCCATCGTCGCGAACGGCCAGCGTGATCACATCGGAGCGTGCCGGGTCCTCTGGCGATCCCGGACGAATCATCGTCGTCACCCGCGTCCCCGGGGGCGTATGGGTGCGTGCGTTCGCCAACAGATTGGCGAGCACCTGATGCAGGCGAGCGGCGTCGCCGGTGATCTCGACGGGCTCGTCCGGCAGGTCCAACTCCCAGATGTGGCCGGGCGCGGCAGCGCGCGCGTCGCTGACCGCGTCGATGGCCATGAGGGTCAGGTCGACCGGGTCGTGATCGAGGGGACGCCCCGCGTCCAGGCGGGCGAGGAGCAGCAAGTCCTCGACGAGCCCCTGCATCCGCAAGGATTCGGACTCGATCCGCCCGAGTGCGTGGGTGACCGTCCCCGGGACGGCCTGCGGTTCCTTGCGCGACAACTCGGCATACCCGCGGATGGAGGCGAGTGGGGTGCGCAACTCGTGCGAGGCGTCCGCGACGAATTGGCGCACGCGCGTCTCCGACTCCTGGCGTGCCCGCAGCGCGCCATCGACATTGTCGAGCATGCTGTTCAGGGCAAGACCGACCTGGCCGACCTCGGTGTTCGGGTCCGTGTCCCGCGCCGAAACCCGCTCTGCGACAGCGACATCACCGGAGTCCAGTGACAGATGAGAGACGCGTCGCGCAGTTGCCGCAACGCGCGACAGGGGCTCGAGATTGCGCCGCACCACATAGGTCCCGCCGGTGCCGACCAGCACCAGGCCGAGAAGGCTGGTGGCGATGACGAGCCCAAGGAGTTGGTTGGTGGTCTGGGTGATGCCCGAGGTCGACAAGCCCGTGTAGACGGTCGCGCCGCTCTGCTGGGCGGTCACCACGCGGTAGGAGCCGAGGCCGTCGCCCAGATCCACGGTGACGGGTTTGCTCCCGGTGGCTGCGCCGGTCAACAGCGTGATCTGGGTGCTCGTCAGGGCGGTTGTCGTGTCACCTGAGGGGACCGTGTTGATCGGATAGCCCTGGTAGTCGCGCACGACGGCGCCGTCCTTGACGGCCAACCGCAAGGCGGTGCCGCCGGCGCCTGTCAGCGGTCCGTGGTGGTCGCCGTCCGGGTCGAGCCCGCCGGGCCCGCGTCCTGGCCCGGAGTCGAGCCGGGCCGACGCCTGACGGAGGTCGTCGTCGAGTTGGTGGCCGAGGTAGTTTCGCGTGGCCAGCACGAGCATGGTTCCCGTGCCGATGCTGATGGTGAGGAAGAGCGCGATCATCGACGCCACGATCTTGCTCC
Source organism: Nostocoides vanveenii (assembly GCF_039531165.1). NCBI lineage: Bacteria > Bacillati > Actinomycetota > Actinomycetes > Micrococcales > Intrasporangiaceae > Nostocoides > Nostocoides vanveenii. The sequence continues at coordinate 2,651 of NZ_BAAAPN010000102.1, forward strand.
GGAGAGTCCACGATCGAGGCGACCGCACGCGGGCGGGGGCGGACGGCATACGGGCTACTCCGCAGGCTTGAGGACGTAACCCACGCCGCGCATGGTGTGGATCATCGGGGTGCGGCCGGCGTCGACCTTCTTGCGCAGGTAGGAGATGTAGAGCTCGACGACATTGGCCTGGCCACCGAAGTCGTAATTCCAGACGCGGTCGAGGATCTGGGCCTTGGAGAGCACGCGCTTGGGGTTGCGCATCAGGTAGCGCAAGAGCTCGAATTCCGTTGCGGTCAATGTGATCTGGGAGCCGGCGCGGGCCACCTCGTGGCTGTCCTCGTCCATCGTCAGGTCGCCGACGACCAGGATCGAGGACGACTCGTCGGCCACCACAGCGGTCCGCCGCATCAGCGCGCGCAACCGGGCGACGACCTCCTCGAGGCTGAAGGGCTTGGTCACATAGTCATCGCCGCCGGCGGTCAGTCCCGCCACTCGATCCTCCACCGCATCGCGGGCGGTCAGAAAGAGAACGGGCACATTGGAGTTGTCGGCGCGCATCCGCCGCAGGACCTCCAAGCCGTCGAAGTCCGGCAGCATCATGTCCAGCACAACGGCGTCGGGCTGGAAGTCGCGGGCGGCCTTGACCGCCTCGATGCCGGTGCCGGCAGCGCGGACCTCCCAGCCCTCATACCGCAAGGCCATCGCGAGCAACTCGGTCAGATTGCTCTCGTCGTCGACGACGAGGACGCGCACCGGGGTGCCGTCGAGGCGCTGCAGCTTGGGCGAGGCGGAAGGCGCACTGTTCATAGGTCTCATCAAAGCGGCCTTCCTTGTGCCTTGGGCATGCCGATCCTGTGAGAAGTCTATGAGCCCTCTGTGCCGCTTCCGTAGCGTCCGCAACGTCGGGTGGCCCCGCCGATTCTCTCGGCGGGGCCACCCCAGTCGCGTATGCCGCGGGGAGACTCAGGCGTCCAGGTGCGCCTTGAGCGTCGCGAGTTCGTCCTTGAGCTGCGAGGGGAGGGTGTCGCCGATCTTGGCGAACCACTCATCGATCAGCGCCACCTCGGCCTGCCACTCGGCGGCGTCGACCTCGAGCGCCTTGGCGACCTGCTCGACGCTCATGTCGAGACCCGTGGTGTCGATCGCCTCGGGGGCCGGGACGAGCCCGACCGGGGTGTCGATCGCTTCGGCCGTGCCGTCGAGCCGCTCGACGATCCACTTCAGGACGCGCGCGTTGTCGCCGAAGCCCGGCCACAGGAAGGAGCCGTCCTCCTTGTCGCGGCGGAACCAGTTGACCTGGTAGATCCGCGGCAGCTTGGAGGCGTCGGCCTGCTTGCCGATCTCGAGCCAGTGGCCCATGTAGTCCCCGGCGTTGTAGCCGATGAAGGGCAGCATGGCCATCGGGTCGCGGCGCACCACACCGACGGCGCCGGTGGCAGCGGCGGTGGTCTCGGATGAGAGGGTTGCGCCGACGAAGACGCCGTGGTTCCAGTCGCGGGTCTCGTAGACCAGCGGCACGGTCGTCTTGCGGCGGCCGCCGAAGAGAATCGCGTCGATCGGCACGCCATTGGGCTCGTCGTATTCGGGAGCCATCATCGGGCACTGCTTGGCCGGGGTGCAGAAGCGGCTGTTGGGGTGGCTGGACAGTTCGCCATTGCCCGGCGTCCAGTCGCGGCCCTTCCAGTCGGTCAGGTGCGCAGGCGCCTCATCGGTCATGCCCTCCCACCAGACGTCGCCGTCATCGGTGAGGGCGACATTGGTGAAGATCGAGTTGCCCTTCTCCACGGTGCGCATGGCGTTGGGGTTGGTCTTGTCACCGGTGCCCGGCGCGACGCCGAAGAGCCCGAACTCGGGGTTGACGGCATACAGGCGGCCGTCCTTGCCGAAGCGCATCCAGGCGATGTCGTCGCCGACCATCTCGGCGCTCCAGCCCGCCAGCGTCGGGTCGATCATGGCGAGATTGGTCTTGCCGCACGCGCTGGGGAAGGCACCCGCGATGTAGTGGTCGCGGCCTTCGGGCGAGGTGAGTTTGAGGATGAGCATGTGCTCGGCCATCCAGCCCTCGTCGCGTGCCATCGCCGAGGCGATGCGCAGGGCGTAGCACTTCTTGCCCAGGAGGGCGTTGCCGCCGTAACCGCTTCCGTAGGACCAGATTTCGCGGGTCTCGGGGAAGTGGGCGATGTACTTGGTGTCGCTGCACGGCCACTTCACGTCGGCCTTGCCGTCGGTCAGCGGGTAGCCGACCGAGTGCAGGCCCTTGACGAAGCCGGCCTGCCGCTCCTCCATGGCGCGCAGCACCGGGGTGCCGATCCGGGCCATGATCCGCATGCTCACCACGACGTAGGCCGAGTCGGTGATCTCGACGCCGTACATCGGCACGTCCGCCTCGAGGTGACCCATGACGAAGGGAATGACATACATGGTGCGGCCGGTCATGCACCCCTTATAGAGGTCGGTCATGATCGCTTTGAGCTCGGCCGGCGCCATCCAGTTGTTGGTCGGCCCGGCGTCCTCCCGCTTCTCGGAAGCAATGAAGGTCCGGTCCTCGACGCGGGCGACATCACTCGGGTCGCTCGCGGCCCAGTAGGAGTTCGGCTTTTTGGCCTCGTCGAGTTTGACGAAGGTGCCGGAAGCGACAAGGGCGGCGTTGAGTTCGTCGCGCTCCTCCTCGGTCCCGGTCACCCAGACGACCCGGTCAGGTGTCGTGAGCGCGGCCACGTCGTCGACCCACGCCTGCAACTCGGCATTGGTGGTCCCGCTTGTTGTCATCGCTGTCCTCCATCCGCTGCGGCCCGCGAAGGCCCTGGCCTTCAACGCTACGCCGGGAATTTGACAGGCCGCACATGAAAGCGGTTACCCGCCTGTTGGAATGGTCACAAGCTGCCCGTATGCCGTTGTCTCGCCTCCGGTAAGGCCCCGTCCGCGCCGTTTCGGCGCGCCCGGATCATCAGCGCCCGGGTCAGCAGCCGGTGCCGACGAAGGAGGGGTACTCCGGGGGCAAGGCGGTGCTGCCGTTCCAGGAGTTGCCGACGCCGCTCCAGTAGACCTTCGCGTTCTTGCTGATCCAGATGCGAGGCATGTCGTTGCCGGAGAAGGTGGTCGCCATCATGCCGCCGACACCGAGAGCCTTGGCGTTCCCGACGGCACCCATGGTGCGATTGCAGCGCACGATGGAGGCCTTGGTGCTGCTGGCCAGGGAGGGCATCGTCAGTGAGGCGTCCATGAGCCGGAAGCCGAAGCCGTAGGTGCGGTAGCCGGAGACCGTGTTGTACTCCCAGCGGTTGCCCCACCCGGACATCTGGTCGTTGTAGCCGATAGCGACATTGGTCACGGTGTTGTGGTGGATGTAGTTCCAGCTGCCGTCGACATCGGTGTTGATGCCGCGGCCGTCGCCGGGCAGGTCGTGCACGGTGTTGCCCGTGACCTCGTTGTAGTCGGCGGCGCTGCCGAGGCGGATGCCTTCCTGCATGAAGTGCGCGGCCGCCGAGATCGCGATATCCGAGACGTCATTGCGAGAGATCACCCAACCATTGCTGAAGGTCATCAGCCAGATGCCCGGGCCGATGCCGCAAGGAATGTCCCGGATGGTGTTACCGGTGATCACGCCATAGCTGGTCAGGGCGCCATAGATGCCGCGGCCGGTGATGAGGTTGTTGCGGATGGTGATGTTCTCGGCCGGGTCGAGATCGGCATACCCGGTCACGGTCCGCAGGAAGGGCACCAGGTTGGTGCGAGCGGCCGCGGCGTCCTGGACGCCGTGGCCGGGAGCGGCGCGGCGCGCGGACCAGTTGCCGGCGTTGACATAGTTCGTCAGCCAGTTGTAGGCGTTGTTGGAGCGCTTGCCGGCGATCCAGATGCCGTTGTGGATGCTCAGCCCCTCGATCGCCCAGTTGTCGGCCCCGTCCTGGAAGCTGAAGGTGCGATCGGGCGCGGGGCGACTGTTGGTGCACGCCATCGGGGTGACCGCGTGGGTGACCAGGACCGGTCCATTGCCGGCCGGGGTGATGGTGATCGGGGCCGCGAGCGTGCCCGAGGTGCGGATCTTGATGGTCTTGGCGCTGTCATAAGTCCCGGCGTAGAGGCGGATCGCAGTGCCGGGCGTGGCCTTGTCCACGGCCGCCTGAATGGTCTTCAGGGGTGCCGTCGCGGTGCCGGGATTGGTATCCAGACCGGCCGGGCTGACATACAGGCTCGGGCCGGTGGGGAGCGCGAGGGTGGTGAAGGGGGCCTGCGCGGCGGGGGAGGTGTTGCCGGCGGCGTCCTTGGCGACGACGCTCGCGGTGTAGGCGGTCTTGGGGGTCAGGCCGGTGATGGTGGCGACCGGCGTCGTGACAGTGGTCGAGGTGGCACCGACGGTGACCACGTATGCCGTGACGCCGACGTTGTCGGTGCTGGCGGTCCAGGTGAGGCTGACGCGGTCGGTGCCGGGGGTGGCGACCAGGCCGGCCGGCGCGGTGGGCGCGGTCGTGTCAGCCGGGGTGAGCGTGGTGAAGGGGACCTGCGCGGCGGGGGAGGTGTTGCCGGCGGCGTCCTTGGCGATCACCTTGGCGAGATAGGCCGTCTTGGGGGTCAAACCCGTGACGGTCGCGGAGGTGCCGCTCACCGACCGGGTGAAGGACCCGACGGTGACGACATAGCCGGCGACCTTGACATTGTCGGTGCTCGCGATCCAGGTCAGGGTGACGCTGGTCGTCGTGGGGCTCGCGGTCAGGCCGGTGGGGGCGGTCGGGGGCTGGGTCTCACTCGCGGCCAGCGTCGTGAAGGTGACCGGGACGGCGGGGGAGAAGTTGCCCGCGGTGTCCACCGCGACGACCGTTGCCGTGTAGGTGGTGCTCGGGGTCAGGCCGCCGATCCAGGTCGAGGTGCCCGTGGGCTGCTTGGTCTGCCCGGCGAGCGTCACCTGGTAGTGGTGGACGGCCACATCATCGGTGGCGGCAGTCCAGGACACGGTCACGCCGAGCACGCCCGGAGTCGCACCGACATTGGTCGGCGCGGTGGGCGGGGAGTCCAGAAGCCCCGTCGCCCCGAGGCCGTCGTCGGCGGACCACGCGGCAGAGCTGGGGCCGCCCGTCATCATCAGGAGTGCGGCCAGGAGCACCAGGACCCCGGTCAGGCGTCGTGCGCGGCGTGCCGGGCGCCGCCGGCCGGGTCGTCGCGAGGGGGCTCCGAGGGGATACAGGCAGACGGACAACGAGGGCATGGCGACTCCGGGGGGGCGCTCGGCCGCGTGACCCGTCGGCTCGGTGGCCGGTGGTCCCGTACGCCGAGTGGGGGGCTGGCGGTCGGGTGTCCGTCACCCACGGACGGCAATGGTCGTGAATGGGGATCCGCGGGAAGGGTATGCCATGCCCGCGAACTGCGGATATAGCCGTCAGCAAGGGCAACGCGCGCTTGTTATCGGATCGTTATCCAAAGAGTTACTGATCGGTAGCTATGAGGTCGACAGGCAGTGCTGCATGGCGGTGTGCGTGCGCGCGGCAAGCTGGGGCCTACTCTCGGCTCCGGCGGCCGGGCGGGGCGAAACTTCCTACACCCCACAGACGGAACGATCTTGACGAGAATCGAACTCCTGCCACCTGGCGCGAAACGACCGGCGCGCCGCGGCCGCGCAAGGGCACGCCCGCCTGATCGAGTGCACGGCGCGCGGCAGCCTGCGTCCGGCCCGTGAGCTGCTCCGGTGTCTGCCGGATAACTGCCGTCCCGACGAGCTCGGGAAGAACCTGGTGGCGCGGCGGCGGGGGTAGGGCATGCCCTGACCGTGCCTGGTGCGGACTGGAGATGGCTACCTCAATGGCTACCAAAAGCGAAGGGCCCCGGGCATCCCCGGGGCGTGGACTGTCTCTGATCTGCGATTTCTCGCGCGCGTCACGAAGGTGGGCCCCATCGGGCGACGCGAGGAACGAAGCGCGCCCGAAGGGATTGAACCCCTAACCCTTCTGATCCGTAGGCCCATTCCGGCCCTGAAACGCCCCGACGCGCATCGACCGGACGCGACCCGAGATCTGACGTTTCCACTGGTCAGAGCGGGTAGGACACGTCCCGTCGCGTCGAGGCGCATCGTTACGGAATCGAGACTGCGAATGAGTTTTGGGGCCCATTTTGGGGCCCACGCGGGGGCTCCTCACCGTGGTTGCGGCTGGAGGTCCCACTCCTCGTCCGCCGTCCGGAGGACGGCGCCGGCGACGAGCGCGTAGCCGACGGTGGTGGCGCCCCAGCCGAGGACGACGTCGAGCAGACGGTTCGGGACGACGACGGCAGAGACGACGTGTACGGGCTGGGCCACGGCGATGACGAGCCCGACCCACCAGGGGACGACCTTGGCCCTGACGACGGCGATGGCGACGAGCACCATGCCGACGAGGTGGCCGATGACGAAGGACAGCGCGCCCGCGAGCATCGGGGGGTGATCCATGAGTAGGGCTGCGGTCCCGGCCGCCGAGGCCTGGTCGTCGCCGCGGCCAAGGAGCGCGGAGGTCAGGACGTCGGGGGCGCTGACGGCGCTGCCGAGGGCATAGGCGCCGAAGAGGACGGCTGTCCCCCAGGACGCGATGACGGGGGCACGGCGTCGGGCGACGAACCCCATCGCGAGCGCGCTGAGGAGGAGGAACGGGGTGGTGACGAGGGAGAGCCAGTTCATCAGCGCCCCGGCTCCCGGTTTGGCAGCGAACCCAGCGACCATCTCGGCGGGGGTGTCGTCGGTCCAGTAGGGCATCACGGCACGGATGGCGGTGACGCCCAGGGGCCCAAGGACGAGGGCGGCTGCGGCGAGCCACCGCCAGGTGCGGCGCAGGTCGCGCGGCGCGGTGTCGGGCGAGGTCTCGGTGTGGGTCGGGGTGTGACGGGTCGTGGTCACGGGAGGCTCCTGTGGAGTGGTCTGGTTGGGACCTCCACGGTGGGGTCGGGGGAACCGGCGCGTCGTCGGCGGTAGTACCGGACCTGCCGTCCGTGCGAGTACGGATGACGTCAGCTCGAGGGCCGCTCTAGCCTGAGCCATGCCGTGGCCGCGACGCGTCACCCACCTGCTGTGGGCGGTCTCGGTCGTGCTGGTGGTGCTGACCGTCGTTGCGGTGCGCGACCTCGGCGATCCGGACGGCGCCTGGATCGTCGGGGGTGCCGTGCTCGCGTCGGGTGTCCCGTTCGCGGCAGGCTTCCTGGCAGTCCGGCACGACCCCCGCAACTGGGTGGGCCCGTGGCTCACCGCTGCCGGAGCGAACATCCTGCTGCAGACGGCCCACGGCAACTGGGCCGACGCCCTGGCCGCACCGCCGAGCGACCTCGCGGCCAGTGCGGAGCTCCTCAACCTCACCCACCAACCCGGCCGCGCTCGCCCGACCGCCGCGCGTCGAGAGGAGCGAGATCGAGCCGCTCACGGTCGAGGAGTGCCGCGCCATCCTCACCGCCGCTCAAGGGCAGTTCAACGGCGCCCGGTGGTCGGTGGCTCTTTCACTCGGGCTCCGCCAATGCGAGGCGCTCGGCCTGCTCTGGAGCGACATTGATCTCGACGCCGGGATCCTCCGCGTCAAACGCGCCCTCCAGCGCCGTACGTGGATGCACGGGTGCAGCCCGCGAACGCGCAAGGTGCCGGTGTGCGGCAACAAGCGCGGCGCCCACTGCCCCCTCAGGATCCGCTGCCGCCGAACCGCTTCGGAAAGGCAGGAGCGCAGGGTCCGGTGGACGCCGTGGACAACGTGGGTGGAGCTGTCCTGGTCGAGGAGCTCGCGGTAGAGCCGCTCGAGGGTCTCCGGGCGCAGGTCCGTGAGGCGGGCCGACCCGATGAACGGGATCACGGACCCGCATATGACTGGCGTACGCGGAGCGCGTCTTCCAGCGCATTGCGAGCGGGAGGATCTCGTCGAGCCAGTGCTCGACCCACGCCTCCACCGTGACGTTCTCGACCAGCCAAGGCTGCTGACCGGAGTCGCGGGCGTTCTCGAGCTCGCGGATCGCAGCATCGAGCTCGCGCTTGCTCTTGCGGGTGATGTGCCGTCGGTCGCGCTCGCCGTCGAGGCGCCGGCCCACGGTGATGCGCGCGTGCCAGCGCCCGTCAGAGCCCTGGTACCGGGAGGTGGCGCTGGCGGACGCTGACTCGCGTGGCCTACCCCGCATCCACGTCCCGCAGGGAAGCGACGAACCGGTCGATCTCGGTGCGCTCGACCCGGACGGAGCGGCCGAGGTGGATGGCGCGCAGGCGTCGGCAGGCGATCTGCCGCTCGACGCTACGCCGGGTCCAGCGCAGCTGGGCGGCGACCTCGTTGAGGTTGAGGAGGAGGGTGGGCGGGGTCTGCGACGAGGTGTTCATGCACCCCTTAAGCGGACCGGACCCCTCTTGGGGGACGCCTGCGACCCGACCATTCGTGCTCACGACCCCAGTGTCGCCCCGTGCGACTGGAGACCCGGCGGCGAATTCTGGAGCCCATTTTGGGGCCTAGAGGCCCTTCGCGAGCCGTCCGGAGTCCGGACAGAGCAAGGCCCCGACCGCGTTGCCGCTGGCCGGGGCCTGTCCTACTGTCTCAACAGTGCGCGCCCGAAGGGATTCGAACCCCTAACCTTCTGATCCGTAGTCAGATGCTCTATCCGTTGAGCTACGGGCGCAACGCGCGTCGGGGTCGCCGACGCACGAGGGGAAATCTTAGCCGCTCGGTCCCGTCGACGCGAATCCGTGCCTCCTCGGCGCCTTGACGCATGTTCCCTGCGAGTAACCTTTGAACAGAATGTCCGGTACCCGGAGTCCCGGTCAGTCGACTCGACGAGGGAGAGCAGGCGATGAGCACAACCGCACCCAAGGTCAGCAGTCGCGACCCATTGCGCAGCGGCCTGCGTGCGCTGGCCGGCGCAGCAGCCTCGCCGGCTCTCGACCGGATCGGCGGCCGTCGCCTGATGGAGAAGGCGCTCTACCGCGGCGCGAAGGGGGTCGCCGAGGCCGAGTCGGCCGTGCGCGGCTTCCGTCGCCGGCAAGGCGGCGCGGACCCGGCCCGGCCGGCTCCGGGCAAGGCCTACGCCGACTTCGATCTGACGCCCACGCAGGACCAGCAGGACATCCTCGACGCCGTCCGCACGTTCGCCGGTGACATCCTTCGTCCCGCTGCCGCAAGGGCCGACCGTGATCGCCGCCTGCCCGATGACATTCGCTCCGCTGCAGGCGAACTCGGGCTGCACCTGATCGGCATACCGGAAGAGCTCGGTGGCCTCGCCACCGAACGTTCCGCCGTCACCGCCGCCCTGGTCCTCGAGCAATTGGCGTATGCCGATCTCTCCATCGCCGTTGCGCTCCTCGCGCCCGCCGCGGTCGCCAATGCCATCGCCGCCTACGGCACCGCCGATCAGCAGGCGACCTACCTGCCCGAATTCGTCGGCGAGGCGCCCGCCATCGCGGCCCTCGCCATGAGCGAGCCTCGCGCGTTGGCCGACGTTCTCGACCCGGCAACAACGGCAACCCGGAACGGCGACGAGGTGCACGTCGTGGGAGTCAAGTCCCTCGTGCCGCTGGCCACGGACGCCCGCCTCTTCCTCGTCCTGGCCCGCCTCGACGGTCGCCCGCAACTCGTCATCGTCGAGGCAGCCGACCCGGGTGTTCAGGTCGTGGACGATCCGGCCATGGGTCTGCGCGCCGCCGCCACCGGGCAACTGCACGTGGACGTGTCCATCCCCACCGATCGGCTGCTCGGGACTGAGACCGACGCGCTGGAGGCCGTGCGGCGCGCCCGGCTCGCCTGGTCGGCGGCCGCGGTCGGCACCTGCCATGCCGTCCTCGACGAGACGGCAGCCTACGTCAAGGACCGCGTGGCCTTCGGTGAACCGGTCGCCCACCGGCAATCCGTCGCCTTCACCGTGGCCGACATGGCGATCGAGACCGATGCCTTGCGCCTGGTGGTCTGGCGGGCCGCGGCCCGCCTTGATCGCGATGCCGACGCCGCCCCGCAGATCGCGTATGCCCGCGCCCTCACCGCCCGGCACGCTACCCGGATCGGCTCCGATGGGGTCCAGATGCTCGGCGGGCACGGCTTCACCACGGAATTCCCGCATGAGCGCTGGTATCGCGACCTGCGCGCGGCCGGCGTGCTCGACGGCGTGCTGTCGCTCTGACGGAGACGAACCATGATCAATCCCGAGATTCCCCGGTCGGTCCGCCCTTTGCTCGCCCAGGCCGCGGCCATGGCGGATGAGCTGATCCGGCCGATCTCACGCAAATACGACCGCGCGGAGCACACCTATCCCAAGGAACTCGACCTCGTCGGGGCCCTGATCAATGGCGTCGGAGACGCCGGCGGGCACGGGTCGACGGGCAGCAGCACCCGGGCGCCCACGGGCCCGGAGGGCGACGCCCCGAGGCGCACCGGCACCCACGTCGCCTCAGTCCTGGGCACCATGGAGTTGTGCCGCGGCGACGTCGGCCTGTTGCTGTCACTGCCACGTCAGGGCCTGGGCAATGCGGCGATCGCCGCGGTGGGCACGGCTCAGCAGCCGGCAGCGTACGGCAAGAAGTGGGCGGCGATGGCGATCACCGAGGCCGATGCGGGATCGGATGCGGCGGCGATCCATACGACGGCCGTCCGCGACGGCGAAGATTGTGTCCTCAATGGCGAGAAGATCTTCGTCACCGCGGGCGAGCGAGCCGACGTCGTGGTCGTCTGGGCGAGCCTGGATCGCTCCCTCGGGCGCCGCGCGATCAAGTCCTTCGTGGTCGAGCGGAGCAACCCCGGCCTGAAGCTCGTGCGATTGGAGCACAAGCTCGGCATCCGTAGCTCTGACACCGCGGCGTTCCACCTGGACAACTGCCGGGTGCCCGCGAGCGCCCTGCTGGGGTCGCCCGAGATCCTGCCCGAGGCCGGCTTCGCTGGCGCCATGCAGACCTTCGACAACACCCGCCCGCTCGTCGCCGGTATGGCTGTGGGGTTGGCTCGTGCGTGCCTCGATCGGACCACGGAGCTCCTCGCCGACGCGGGCGTCGTTCCCGACCTCGACCGGGCGGCTCTCGGACAGTCCGCCGCCGCGGCCCGTCTGATCCAACTCGAAGCCGAGTACGAAGCCGCCTATCTGCTGACCTTGCGCGCTGCGTGGATGGCCGACAACGGCCGGCCCAACTCGATGCAGGCGTCGATGGCCAAGGCCAAGGCGGGGCGAGCGTGCGTGGAGATCGCGCTCGCGTGCGTGGAGCTGTGCGGGCCGGCCGGGTACGCCGAGACCGAGTTGCTGGAGAAGTGGGCGCGCGACAGCAAGATCCTGGACATCTTCGAGGGCACCCAGCAGATCCAGCTGCTGGTCGTCGCTCGCCGCCTGCTGGGGCTCAGTTCGGCAGCACTGAAGTAGGGGCTACTTGCTCTGCTCGAAGGCCTGCACGTAGCGGGTGCCGAGCTGTGCGGCATACGGGCCGGATTCGCCGCACATCAGCACCTCGCCGGAGCGCGAGGCGATCAGGACGCGACCGGCATCGAGCTTGGCCGCGGCGAGTGCCTTGGCGAGTTCGGCCCCCGTGCTGGCCTTGATGATCACCCGGTCGGCCGGCCCGCCTCGGAACCAGTGGTCGGCCACGAAGGTGGCGCTCGGGCCGGTGGTGTTGTCGAGGGTCGCGGCCACCGCGGTCGTCGCCCGATCGAGTGCGGTGACGTCGATATCGGCCGGGCAGGCCTTGAGCTGAGCGGCCGTGGGGACGGCGATGGTCATCTCGACCGCGGACAGCGGCCCGCCGTCATCGGGCCCCGTGACCCAGTCGTCGATGGAAGGCCACAGCAGGGCGAGCACGGCTGCGGCCGCAACGCAGAGCGCAGCCAGCAGCCACTTCCCGTTCCGGCGAACGGGGCGAGACGCGGGGCCGTAATGACTGGACATGACCGCGCAAGTCTAGACGCGTTGCGCGCGTGGTCCGGGCAATGCGCAGGTCAGGCGACCCGGCGAGCCTCCAGGAAGGAGGCGATCCGCTCGATCGCGTCGGTCAAGTCCTCGACGCTGGGCAAGATCACCAGGCGGAAGTGGTCCGGGGTCGGCCAGTTGAAGCCGGTCCCGTGCGTGACCAGCAACTTCTTGGCGCGCAGCAACTCGATGACGAACTTTTCGTCGTCATCGATGGCGTACATCTCGGTGTCGACCTTGGGGAAGCAGTAGAGCGCGCCCTTGGGCTCGACGCAACTGACGCCGGGGATCGCGTTGAGCAGCTTGTATGCCGTGTCCCGCTGCTCGAGCAGCCGGCCGCCGGGGAGGATCAACTCGGTGATCGATTGGTAGCCCCCGAGGGCCGTCTGGATCGCATGTTGCGCCGGGACGTTGGCGCACATTCGCATATTGGCCAGCAACGTCAAGCCTTCGAGGAAGTCGCTCGCGCGCTCGCGGGGGCCGGTGACGACCGCCCAGCCCGAGCGGAAACCAGCGACGCGGTAGGCCTTGGACAGGCCGCTGAACGTCAGGCACAGCACATCGTCGCCGGCCGCCAGCGCGGCATGATGGTGGACCGCGTCGCCGTAGAGGATCTTCTCGTAGATCTCATCGGCCATCAGCACCAGTTCGTGGCGCCGCGCGATGTCGACGAGGTCGGCGACCATCTTCTTGCTGTAGACCGCCCCGGTCGGGTTGTTGGGGTTGATGATGACCAGCGCCTTGGTCGCGGGCGTGATCTTGGCTTCGATGTCGGCCAGATCGGGCATCCAGCCGTTGTCCTCGTCGCACAGGTAGTGCACCGGGGTGCCGCCGGACAGGGTCACCGCTCCGGTCCACAGCGGGTAGTCCGGCGCGGGCACGAGGATCTCGTCGCCATTGTCGACCATGGCCTGCAGGACGAGCGAGATCATCTCCGAGACCCCGTTGCCGATGAAGACGTCGTCGACATCGACATCGCGCATGCCTTCGCTTTGATAGAAGCTGGCGACGGCGGTGCGCGCCGAGTAGATCCCGCGGGAGTCGCTATAGCCCTGCGCCATCGGCAGGTTGTGGATCATGTCCTGCAGGATCGCGTCGGGGGCCTCGAAGCCGAAGGGGGCGGGGTTGCCGATATTGAGCTTGAGGATGCGGTGGCCCTCGGCCTCGAGGCGCTGGGCCTCGACGAGGATGGGACCCCGCACGTCATACCGGACGTTCTGCAGCTTCGAGCTCTGTCGCACCTGACGCATGAGGCCTGATTCTGCCTTGCCCCGATCGGGCGTCGCGACCGGGTTTACTCCGTCCGTGGCCACCCTCACACTGGGTCGCTACGACTCACAGACCCGTGGTCGCGCGGGGGTAGACGGCGTCCGGGTCGGTGACGACATTGAGCAGGTAGGGCACGCCGGCCGCGAGTGCCCGGTCGATCGCGGGCCCCAGCGCAGCGGCGTCGGTGATCATCTCGCCGGCCCCGCCGAGGGCGGTGACGACGCGGTCGTAGCGGGTGTCGGGCGCCAGGTCCGCCAGGATGTCGTAGCCGTAGAGCGCGCGCATCGGCCCGCGTTCGAGCCCCCAGGCCGAGTTGTTGCCCACGATCATGACGACCGGCAGATCGTGGCGCACCAGGGTGTCGACATCCATCAACGACATGCCCGCCGCGCCGTCGCCGAGCAGCAGGACGACGGGGTTGTCTGGGTCGGCGCAGCGCGCGCCGATGGCCGCGCCCAGCCCGGCGCCGAGGCAGCCGAAGGGGCCGGGGTCGAGCCACCGTCCGGGGCGCGTCGGCTCGACGAATTTGCCCGCCCACGAGACGAAGTCGCCGCCATCGCCGATGACGACCGTGTCCGCGGACAGCCGGGGGAGCAGCTCGCCGTAAATGCGGGCGGGGTGGATCAGGTCGCCGTCGGCGCACAGCAGCTTGGCATCGGCGGCGTCGGCTCGGGCGACGTGGTCGGCGAGCGTGGTGCGCCACGCGGTCCACTGCGCGCGGGGGGTGACGGCCGCGGTGAGCGCCGTGAGGATCGCCGCGAGGTCGCCCGCGGCGCAGGCGTCCAGCGGACGGTTGGTCGCCCGCTGGTCGGGGCTGTCGACGATATGGACCACCCGCGCCGGAGCGGCGGGCGTCCCGAAGGCGCCATAGGAGAGGCGGAAATCCAGTGGCGTGCCGACGACGATCACCAGGTCGGCATCCCGCAGCGCCGGCCGCCGCGCCTTGGTGACCAGGCCGGGGTGCCCGGCGGGGACCACTCCGCGCCCCATTCCATTGGTGATTGCCGGTATGCCGAGTTCGTCGACCAGTTCGAGCGCCGCGACTTCGGCGCCGTCCGCCCAGACGTCGCTACCGAGGACGATCACCGGGTGCACCGCGTCCCCCAGCAGGGCGGCGATGGCCGCAATCGCGCCGGGGTCGAGCGGTGGCCGCCGCGGTGACTCGCCAGAGGGGGGCAGCGAGGTGTCGTTGCCCGGCCGGGTCCCCGGCACCGGCACGGGGGAGAAGAGGGTGTCGATTGCGGCGTCGAGAAAGACCGGGCCACGGTGCGCCGCGCCCGCCGCAGCGAAGGCGGCCGCGGCATACGGGCCGACATGCTGGGGTGTGTGCGCGGTGCCGCTCGCCTTGGTCACTGTGGCGAAAAGGGGCGCCTGGTCCAGCTCCTGGAGCGCGCCGCGGCCCCAGCCGGCCTCGGGCGCGCGACCACCAAAGACGACGAGCGGGGCGCCGCTGAAGTGGGCCTGGGTGACGGGGCTCAGGGCATTGGTCACACCGGGGCCGGCGGTCACGACCGCGAAACCCGGTGTGCGCGTGAGCTTTCCGACCGCCTCTGCGGCGAAGATCGCACTTGCTTCATGCCGGACGTCCACCATCCGCAGGCGGTGGCGTCCGCGGTGGGCCGCGTCGTAGAGGGGGAAGACGTGGGCCCCGGATAGCGTGAACATCGTCTCGACGCCGGCGGCCGCAGCCGCGGCGACGACGCCCGCGCCCGATGCGAGGTCGGGATCCGCGGCGAGCGGGAGAGCATCGGTCACAACTCGACACTACTCGCCAGTAGGTCTGGGCGTGGGGGCAACCTAGATTTGGTGTCCATGACGACGATGTCGCCCTCGGACGCGCTGCCTCGCCGCGTGCGGATCGGATACGGTCTCGGCTCCGTCGCGACCGGATCCTTCGGCACGGTGCCCGGCTTGTTGCTCCTGCCGTATCTGACCGACCGGTTAGGCGTGCCCGCCGTCGCTGCCGGATTGATCATTCTCGTCCCCAAGGCGTGGGACGTCATCTTGAACCCGATCGCCGGCCGGATCAGCGACTCCTCGAGCAGCCCGCAGGGTCGGCGCCGGCCCTTCCTGCTCCGGGCGGGCGCCACCTTGGCCGTGCTGTTCATGCTTTTGTTCGCCGGGCCCGCCTCGTCCGCGGCCCTCGGCGCGGCCTGGGTCGCTCTCGCCTTCCTCGGCTGCGCGAGCGCGTATGCGTTCTTCCAAGTGCCCTATGTCGCGATGCCGGCGGAGATGACCCTCGATTACGACGAGCGCACTCGGCTGATGACGTGGCGGGTCGCCATCCTCGCCCTCGCCATCCTGGTCAGCGGCGGGCTGTCGCCGGCCATCCGTGACGCCGTCGGTCACCAGCACGGCTATCGGGCCGTCGGCGTCTTCGTCGGCCTGCTCATCCTGCTCGGGACGTATGGCGCGTGGCGGGGGACGGCGGGTGCGCCGGCATACGAGGTGGAGGCGCCGAACGCGGGTCTTCGCGATCAACTGCGCCTCGTGGCGCAAGCGCGCGACTTTCGTGTGCTGCTGGTGACCTTCGTGCTCCAGGCCTTGGCCTGCGGTGCGATGCTCGCCGGCGTCGACTATGTCGCCCGGTGGGTGCTGGGGCGGCCGGGCGCATCGAGCATTCTCTTCGTCTGCTTCGTCGCGCCCGCCTTGCTCGTCATGCCGCTGTGGCAGGCGGTGGGCGCGCGCTGGGGCAAGCAGCGCGGCTATCTCGCGGCCTCCCTGCTCTTCCTGCTCGGTGCCCTGTTCGCGTATGCCGTGCGTACCACCTCCCTGGGCCTGCTCGCCGCCGCGGTTGCCCTGATCGGCGTCGCCTATGCCGGTGTGCAGCTGTTCCCGATGGCGATGCTCCCGGACACCGCGGCTGCCGACGCTGCCCGGACCGGGGAGAACCGCGTCGGCGTCTTCACCGGAGTGTGGACCGGCGCCGAGACGCTGGGGCTCGCGCTCGGGCCCGGGGTCTATGCGCTCGTCCTGGCGCTCGGCGGCTACGCCTCCTCGACTTCTGCGGATGCAACGCAGAGCCCGCAGGCGGTGTCGGCGATCGCCATTGGCTTCGCCTTGGTCCCCGCCGTGCTCGTCGCCGTCTCGCTGGTCCCGCTCGCCCGGTACCGTCTGGACGAGGCTGTCGGACGAAGGGGTGGCCGCTCGTGAACTCCGTTGATGAGGTGCTGGCGCGGCTGAGGGCTTTGCGCGCCAATGACGTCCCGACGCACGGTGGCCGGACGTTGAGCTATGTCTACGACTCGGGGCTGGCCGATGCCGACGCGTTGGGCCGGCACGCGCTCGCGGATTTCGGCGGGACCAATGGCCTGGACCCGACCGCCTTTCCGTCCTTGCTCGCCATGGAGAACGACCTGGTCGCCTTCGCGGGCGACTTGCTCGACGCCGAGTCGGGCTTCGCCGGGACGGTGACCTCGGGCGGCACCGAGTCAATCCTGTTGGCCGTCAAGGCTGCTCGCGATGCGTCGGCGGTGGTGTCCCCGGCGATGGTGCTGCCCGCGACGGCGCATGCAGCCTTCCACAAAGCCGCGCACTACTTCGGCGTCCGACCCGTCGTCGTCGACGTCGACCCGGTGACCTTCCGCGCGGACCCGGACGCGATGCGGGCGGCGGTCGACGACTCGACGGTGCTGCTGGTGGGGTCGGCGCCGTCATACGCGCATGGCGTGATCGACCCGATCGCCGCGATCGCGGCGATCGGCGCGGACCGGGGGATCCGCGTGCACGTCGACGCCTGCATCGGCGGCTGGGTGTTGCCCTTCCTGCCGGATGTGGCGCCCTGGACCTTCGCGGTGCCGGGCGTCACGAGTATCTCGGTGGATCTGCACAAATATGGCTACAGCCCCAAGGGCGTCTCGATCCTGTTGCACCGCAACGCGGAACTGCGCCGGAGCCAGTTCTTCGCGACCGCGGACTGGCCGGGATACACGATGCTCAACACGACGATCCAGTCGACCAAGTCCGGCGGCCCGCTCGCGGCCGCATGGGCGGTCGCGACCTTCCTCGGACGCGAGGGGTATGCCGATCTGGCGCGCACGGCGCGTCAGGCGAGCCTCGATGTCGCCGCGGGCGTCACGGGGTTGCGGCCGCTCGTCGCCCCCGACTCGACGCTGCTCGCGCTGGTCGCGAGCGACGACTTCGACGTCTACACGGTGGCGGATGAGATGGCGGCGCGGGGGTGGCTCGTGCCGCCGCAGCTGCCCTATCGCGGCGGCCCGGCCAGCCTCCACCTGAGTCTGTGCGCGGCTACTGCTCCACTGGTCCCCGAGTTGCTCGGGGCGCTCGCCGACTCGGTGGCGGTGGCGCGGGCGGCGGGGCCGGTGGCGCTCGATCCGGGGCTGGTCGCGGTCGTCGCGGCTCTGGACCCCTCGGGTCTGGACGCGGCTGCCTTCGATGGAATCCTCGCGATGGCGGGGCTGGCCGGTGGTGCGCAGCTTCCTGAGCGCATGGCGATGATCAATGCCCTTCTGGGAGAGGCGTCTTCGCAGTTGCGTGAGGCCTTGTTACTCGCCTTCCTCCATCGCTTGACCCGACCGGAGCGACTGTCATGAGCCTCGATGAGCTATGCGCCACCGTCGGCGCCGCCGACGTCGTCATCGACCCGGCGCGGATGGCGGCCTATCAGTTCGACTGGGCGCGCGTGCCCGGTGCCGGTATGCCGTGTGCCGTCGTCCGTCCGCGAACGGCGGCCCAGGTGCAGGCGGCGGTCCGCTGGGCGGCGAGCCACGGCATACCGGTAGTGCCCCGGGGGGCGGGGACGGGGCTGGCCGGGGGCGCGTCGGCGATCGAGGGCGGGCTGACGATCAGCCTCGAGAAGATGACGGCGATCAAGATCGACCCGGCGACGCGGACGGCGGTCGTCGAGCCGGGGGCGCTCAATGCGGCGGTGAAGCGGGCGGCCGCGGCCGAGGGGCTGTGGTATCCCCCGGATCCGAGCTCCTTCGAGATCTGCTCGATCGGCGGGAACATCGCGACGAATGCGGGCGGGTTGTGCTGCGTGAAATACGGCGTCACGACCGACTACGTCCTCGGTCTCGATGTCGTCCTGGCCGACGGCCGGCTGATCACCTTGGGCGGCAAACGAATCAAGGATGTCGCCGGACTGTCGTTGATGAAGCTCTTCGTCGGCAGCGAGGGCACCCTCGGCATCGTGACCCGGGTGATCCTGCGCTTGCTGCCTGAGCCCCCACCGGCGTCAACGTTGGTCGCGGTGTTCCCGACGGCCCGCGCCGCAGCGGAGGCGGTGGTCGAGATGGGGCGGACGATCCGGGCGTCGCTGGTGGAGTTCATGGACGGGCGCGCGATCAATATCGTCGAGGACTACACGGCGATGGGCCTGGACCGAAGCGCGGGCGGTCTGCTCGTCATCCAGTCCGATGCCCCGGGTGCCGCGTGCGCGCAGGAGATGCAGCGGATCGAGGCGGTGTGCCTGGCCGTGGGGTGTAGTGAGGTCTATCGCACCGACGACCCCCAGGAGGGCGAGGCCTTCCTGTCCGCCCGGCGCGCGTTCTTCCCGGCAAGCGAGCGTCTCGGATCGCTGCTCATCGAAGACGTCGGGGTCCCTGTGCCCACGCTGCCGGATCTGCTGGATGGGATCTCTGAGATTGCGGCCCGGCACGACACCGATATTCCCGTGGTGGCACATGCCGGTGACGGCAACACCCACCCGAATCTCATCTTCGACGGGGCCGATCCCGCGGCCCGGGAGCGCGCGGAGGCGGCGTTCGAGGAGATCATGCAGCTGGCTATCGATCTCGGGGGGACGATCACCGGCGAGCACGGGGTCGGCCGTGCCAAGATCGGCGCGCTCGGCGCGCAGCTAGGCCCGGATGTGATGGAGGTGACACGGGCCATCAAGGCGGCCCTAGATCCGCAGGGCATCCTCAATCCAGGGTCAGGAATCTGAGCCTCCACCAACGCTTTTGCCTCGCTCTGTCGGTCCGGTGCTCGGTGCCCGCTCGGCGCGGTCGACGGACGGTGGGCGACACGGCATACGGAATGGGTTGCGAGCGGGGGATGGGCGCGGTGGGATGAGGTCAAGCCGCCTGTCGTCGCGAAAGGACACCGATGTCCGCCCCAACCGCCCCCTCTGAGAGCTCCCTCGCCCACGCCATCGGCGAAAGCGACCCGTCGCTGCTGACCACCACGATCAGCGCGAATCTCGACGCGACGATTGCGCGCTTCCCCGAGCGTGAGGCCATCGTTGACGTCGCCCAGGGCGTGCGACTGACGTATGCCGAGTTCGGCGCCGTCGTCGATCGACTGGCTCGTGCCTTGGTCGCGGCCGGCTATCAGGTCGGTGAACGGGTCGGGATCTGGGCGCCGAACCGGTATGAGTGGGTGATCGTCCAGTATGCGACGGCCAAGGCGGGACTGATCCTGGTCAACATCAACCCGGCCTATCGCAGTCACGAGTTGCAGTTCGTCCTGAAGCAGGCGGGGATCAGCCTGCTCATCGCGGTGGAGCGCTTCAAGACGAGCGACTACGCGGGGATGATCGACCAGGCGCGAGGTGCCTGTCCCGAGTTGCGCGATGTCGTCTTCATCGGCACCGAAAGCTGGGACGCGCTGCTGGCGCGGGCCGAGGAGGTGCCGGCTGACAGGCTGACGGAGATCGCTGACGGCTTGTCGGCCAGCGATGCCATCAACATTCAATACACTTCTGGGACAACGGGATTCCCCAAGGGCGCCACGCTCTCGCACACCAACATCCTGAACAACGGCTACCTCGTCGGGGAGATCTGCCGCTACACCGAAGAGGACCGGATCTGCATACCGGTGCCCTTCTATCACTGCTTCGGGATGGTGATGGGCAATCTGGCGGCGACGACGCACGGCGCCTGCATGGTGATTCCGGCGGCGGCCTTCGAGCCGGCCGCGACACTGGCGGCTGTGCAGGCGGAGCGATGCACGTCGCTCTATGGCGTGCCCACGATGTTCATCGCGGAGTGGGCGCTGCCGGACTTCGCGACCTATGACCTCAGCTCGGTGCGGACCGGCATCATGGCCGGCTCCCCCTGCCCGGCCGAGATGATGAAGAAGCTGATCGCGGCGGGCATCGAGGAGATGACGATCTGCTACGGCATGACCGAGACCTCACCGGTGTCGACGCAGACGCGCACTGACGACTCTTTCGACTTGAAAGTGGGCACCGTTGGGCGGGTTGCGCCTCACCTGGAGATCCGGGTGGCCGATCCGATCACCGGGGCGACTCTGGCGCGCGGCGAGGCCGGCGAGTTCTGCACGAAGGGCTACTCGGTGATGATCGGCTATTGGGAGGAGCCGGAGAAGACCGCCGAAGCCGTTGTCGACGGGTGGATGCGCACCGGGGATCTCGCGGTGATGGATCCGGACGGGTCGGTGCGCATCACCGGCCGGATCAAGGACATGGTGATCCGCGGCGGCGAGAACATCTATCCGCGTGAGATCGAGGAATTCCTCTACACCCACCCCGACATCGTCGACGCCCAGGTCATCGGGGTGCCGGATGCGAAATACGGTGAGGAGTTGTGCGCGTGGGTGCGCCTGCGGTCGGGTGCTCCGGAGTTGACGGCCTCCGCTCTGCGGGAGTTCTGCACGGGGAAGCTGGCGCACTACAAGATCCCGCGCTACGTCAAGCTCGTCGACGACTTCCCGATGACGGTGACCGGCAAGGTGCGCAAGGTCGAGATGCGCTCGCAATCTGCCCGTGAACTCGGCCTCGACGGGTAAGCGTGCTGCCCGGTTTGCGTCTCCCGCTGCTTTGGTCGGATTCCGCCTGACCTTGACCTCGCGCTGGGCACTAGGGTCTGCCGTAGGAATGGGTGTTCTGCACCCGCCGCCACCGCCGCCGCCGCGCCAACGCGGTCGGCAGAGTTAGGAGCCACGATGCCCCAAGGTCGCAACCTCGTCCTGTTGCTCATCTTCGTCTTGTTGGTCTTGGTGATCCTCTGGTTGCTAATCGGGTCGCTGAAGCGGCCACTGCCGAAGACCGACACCGCCCCTGCCGTGGGGGATCGCTATGACGCCGAGCGCGCGGCTGCCTGGGGCGGCACCGCGGATGATGCTCGTGGGCTCGACGCCGGTATGGCTGGTGATGCGGGGGCGGTCGGCGCAGGCGCTGTCGGCGCAGGCGCATGGGCGGCCTCGCGCGGTGAGGACACCTTCGAGGGCAGTGACGCGCCAGCCGCCGCCGCGTTCTCGGCCGAGGAGCGTGCCGCCGAGCAGGCCGACGGCTTCGACATTGGCGTCGACGGCGTGGTGCCGGACGGCCGGCTGGCAAGCATGGCTGACGGAGCGGGCATTGCCGCGGCCGAGGCGGAGGCGCGGGAGGCGCTCGAGCCCGTCGACGTGCCGGAGCTTGCCGACCTGAGCGTCGACCCCGACGACTTCGATCTGCCCGAACACGGCCTGCCCGGGATGACGATGGGTGACATGCCGGCCGGCGGCGGGCTAGACGTCGATGGGGCCTTGCCGTCGACGCAGTTGCCGGACGAGACCGCCGTAGATGTTGACGGCGTGGCGAGAGTGGACGGGTCGGATGTAGGCGCCCCTGCATGGGATGCGCCGGACGTGAGCGTTCCGGATGTGGATGTTGCTGCGGTCGATGTGCCCGCGGTGGACGTGCCGCAGGTGAGCGTTCCGGATGTGGATGTTGCTGCGGTCGATGTGCCCGCGGTGGACGTGCCGCAGGTGAGCGTTCCGGAAGTGGATATCGCTGCGGTCGATGTGCCCGACGTCACCGTTTCAGACGTGGATGTCCCCGCCGTGGACGTGGCTGCAGTGGACATGCCGGAAGTCAGCGTTCCGGATATGGACGTTCCTGCGGCGGACGTGCCTGACGCGAGCCTCCCGGAGGGGGGGCGTTCCCGCAGTCGACCTGCCGGAGGTGAGCCTGCCCCACGGCGACATTCCCGAGGCGAGCTTCGCTGACGGTGACGCCTCTGGGTGGGATGGTCGTGACGCGAGCCTTATGGATCTGGATGTGCCTGCCACGGACCTGCCTGCGGTGGACCTGCCCGAGGCCAGCTTGTCCGAGACCGAGATGCCTGAGGCGAGTTTCGCCGAGGGTGACGTGTCTGCCATGGATGTCCCCGAGGTGAACGTTCCCGATGTGGACGTGCCTGAGGTCGCGGTGGACGTGCCTGAGGTGGACGGGGTCGCGGTGGACGTGCCTGAGGTGGTGGACGTGCCTGAGGTGGACGAGGTCGCGGTGGACGTGCCCGAGGTGGACAAGGTCGCGGTGGACGTGCCTGCGGCGGACGTGCCGGAGGCCGACGAGTCGACTTTTGCTGTCCCCGAGGCGCACTCCGACTGGGTGGCCGAGGCCACCACGGGGCCGAATTGGGACGCTCAGGTGGACGTCACGTCCGAGACGAGCGACAACGCCCTGGGCGAGACCCGGGAAGCAGAGTTGTCCGCAACGGTTGCCCCCTTGCCCGCAGCCTCGGGTTCCGGCGAAGTGCGCGGTCGGCTGGGTTCGCTGGCCGCCGGCGCGGCCGGGCTAGCCGGCGCCGGAATCGCGGGCGCGGCCTCCCGCATCGCCGCCTTGCGGCGCGACCGTCAGGCAGATGCCTCCGCGGACGCAACCGAGGGTGACCCGCACGTAGCTACCGCCTCGCCCTTTGCGGACCCGTGGAATGCCAAACCCCCGGTTGCCGCGACTGATGACGCGGCCGTCCAGGGTGACGCGATGGACGACGATGTCCCGTCCCCCGGCGCGGAAGCGACCGCGGAGTCGTCGTGGACTGCTCCCGAAGGTGACGTCGTGACCGAGGAGTCGTCGTGGGCGGCTCCCGAAGGTGGGGCGGTCGCGGCAGGCGATGGCCTATCTGATGGGGACGTTGTCGCCGAGGAGTCGTCCTGGTCCGACGACGCCGTGGAGCCGTCGTCCCTGGAGGAAGTTGCTGCGGCGGTCGATACCGACGCGGTTGCGGAGGCCGGTGGCGTGAACCTGGTCTGGGACGGCGAGACGGTGAGCGACGCCGGCGACGCGGCTGCCGTGGAGGTCGCTGCGGGCGAGGGCGGTGATGTCGTGCACGTGGAGGAGTCGGCCTGGTCGGTCGACGCGCCTGCTGAGGACGCGGCCCCATCCGACGACGCGCCTGCCGGGGCCGAGGCCGACGGCACCTCGGCCGATGTTGCGCAGGTCGAGGAGTCGTCGTGGTCCGATGATGATGTCGAGCCGTCGTCCCTGGACGAGGTTGCTGCGGCGGTCGACACCGAGGCGGTGGCCGAAGCTGGCGGCGTGAACATGGTCTGGGACGGCAATCCCGACGCCTCCGCCGAATCGGTGGGCACGGATGCCGAGGTCCAAGCATGGCCCGTCGACGATGGCGCCGAGCAGCGTGTCGTTGAGGGCAGCGACGGCTCGGACGAGGTCCAAGCCTGGCCGGTCGACGACACGTCCTGGGCCGACGGCGACGCCGCGCGCGACGCAGATGCGGCGTCCGGCGAGGGCAGCGAGTCGGGACACGTGGGTGGCTACGGCGACCACGGCTACGGCGCGCACGAGGCGGCATCGGCATACGGCCCGCCGGACGACGCCGGCGACGCGGGCGGGGACAGTGTGGTGGTCCACGATCATGCCGTCATCGACGGCGGCTGGAGCGTAGGCTCCGCAGCTCCGATCGAGGATGGCTGTATGCCGTTGGGTCACCCGATCAAGGGCGTCTACGCCCTCGGGATCTACCAGGTGCCGGGATCGGGTTGGTATGACCAGACCACGCCCGATGTCTGGTTCCTCGACGAGGAAGCAGCGCAACGCGCCGGATTCCGGCGCGGCGAGGGCTGATCACCGGCTCGCAAAGGATGACGCAGGTCTCGGCGACACATTCGCCGGGACCTGCGTTTTGTGACATAGGCTGAGCCGGAGTTACCTGCTAGTAGTCAAGGAGACTGCAATGGCTCGCTACGACGCCGACACCACGACCATGGGCACCCTGCTCGACGACCCGGACGTGCAGGCGATCATGGAGAAGCACGCGCCCGGCGTGACGTCCAACCCGATGATCGGAATGGTTCGCGGCATGTCCGCTGCCCAGGCCATGGGGATGGCCGGCGCGATGATCGGCGCCGACAAGGTCGAGGCCATCAAGGCCGAGATCGACGCGCTCGTCTGACACCAGCCGAACTGCACACGCAGCACGCCGCCCGACGGACTCCTCGGGCGGCGTGCTGCGTTCCCGGCGACGTTGGCTGGCGTAGCCGACCGCGGTGCTGAAGGCGCCGGCATACGCACCGGGAATGAACTGGACTCCGCGCCCTGTTGAGCGGTATAGTTGAAACCGCAACTAAAGGAGTGAGTCGAATGCCTGCTGTCACCATTTCCGACTTCGCCGTACTGCCGAGCATCGAGCGGCCGGCGCCGACCGCGACGCGCCGTCCCGTCGTGTCGGTGACCTCTGCTCCCAGCGGCTTCGAGGGTGAAGGCTTCCCCGTCAAGCGTGCCTTTGCGGGCGTGGATCTGCGCCACCTTGACCCCTTCATCATGATGGACGAGATGGGGGAGGTGGAGTACGCGCCGGGCGAGCCCAAGGGCACCCCGTGGCACCCGCACCGCGGCTTCGAGACGGTCACCTACATCATCGACGGCACCTTCGACCACCAGGACTCCCACGGCGGTGGCGGACGGATCACCAACGGCGATACGCAGTGGATGACGGCCGGGGCCGGGCTGCTGCACATCGAGGCGCCGCCGGAGGAGCTCGTCGTCAGCGGCGGCCTCTTCCACGGCATCCAGCTGTGGGTCAACCTGCCGCGCGCCGACAAGCTCGTCACCCCGCGCTATCAGGATCTGCGTGCCGGCCAGACCGCCTTGCTCAGTTCCGCCGACGGCGGCGCGCTCGTGCGCTTGATCGCCGGTGACGTTGCCGGACACCGGGGGCCGGGTAGCACCCATACGCCGATCACGATGATCCACGCGACCGTCGCGCCCGGAGCGCGCCTCGAGCTGCCGTGGCGCGCCGACTTCAACGCCCTCGTCTATGTCATGAGTGGTCGCGGCCAGGTCGGGCCGCAAGGCACCCCGATCGGGGCGGGTCAGTTGGCGGTGCTCGGCCGCGGCGACGTCGTCGAGTTCTCTGCCACCGCGGACGCGGACGGCCGTGGCCAGCGTGGGCTCGAAGTGATGATCCTCGGCGGTCGTCCGATCAAAGAGCCGATCGCCTGGGCCGGGCCGTTCGTCATGAACACCCGCGCCGAGGTCCTCCAGGCCTTCGAGGACTACCAGCGCGGCGCCTTCGGCCGAGAGCTCCCGCACTCTGGCGCCTCGGCCCTGGCCGGCTGAGGCACCTGGGCCTGTCGACGGGGCTGAACCGGCCTCTCGACGGGGCTGAACCGGCCTCTCGACGGAGTTCAGGCGTGGGGGGTGCGGGCGAGGGCGTCGTCCCAGTCGGCGCCGCTCATCGCGATAGCCGAGGCCGGGAAGAGGCCATTGTCCTCGTGGTCGATGTGACGGCGCAGGTCGAGTTCGAAGGCCTCATAGAGCCCACGCTCGCCCCCGCGGATGCGGGCCAGTTGGTGATCAAGGACGCTGTGCTCGCCGCACAGCCGGTCGATCGTCTCGACGCACTCCTCCTGCTGACGCAACTGGGCAAAGAGGCCGACCTCCTCGGCCGCCGTATGGGGGTGCAGCAGCCGCTCCATCTGCGTCACCGCCGTCTGCACCGCCTCGGCGTCGCCGGCGTGGCAGGCGCTGCGCAGATCGGTGAGCGCGTTGACGATCGCGACGTGCTCGGCCATAAACCGCCCGATCAGATCGATCGACTCGCAGCCGCAATAGGAGCACATGAGGTGGCCGGTCCGGTGGGAGCGCGGGTCAGCCGGCGGCGACCGTGAGCAGCAGGACGCAGTCGCTGACCGCGTCCACCGCGTGCCGCTCCGGCGGGATGGGGACCAGCGAGCCGGTGGTCAGTTCCCAGCGGTCGATATCGCTGCGTAGCACAGCCTGCCCGCGAAGCGACTGCAGAGTCGCCGCCGGTGGCGAGTTGTGTTCCGGCAGGCCGGATCCCGCGGTCAACGCAATGACCGTCGCGCGAAGCAGCGGGGTCTTCACGACCAGGTGCGCGGCCTTGCCGCGAGCGTCCGCGTGGGCCCGCGCGACCAGCGCGTCGCCGAGTGCGGTCAACTCGTGCAGACCCGAGCCCTCACCGGGCGCGGGTTCCTGCCAGGGCGCGAGGGGCTCGGGTGCCGAGCTGCCGATCGAGACGCGTTCCGCGGTCATACCTTCTCCTGTGACTTCAGGCCGGGCTTGTCCCAGGTGCCTTGGGGAGCGCGCACGCCACCCGCGACCCCGGATCGCGCGTCGCGGCTGCGATAGACGATGTAGGGGCGCGTGAAGTAGCCGATGGGGGCGCTGAAGACGTGCACGAGACGGGTGAAGGGCCACAACGCGAAGAGCAGGAAAGCCGCGACCGCGTGAATCTTGAAGCCGATCGGGGCCGCCGCCATCAGCGCGACATCCGGGCGCAACTCGAAGATCGAGCGGAACCACACCGAGACGCCCGAGCGGTAGTTGTACTCGCCGCCGAACTGCAGCCAACTGCCGGCGATGGTGTTCCAAATGCCGAGGACGATGACGACGCCGAGCACGGCATACATGATCTTGTCGTTGATCGTCGTCGCGCTGAAGACGGGGCCGGTGGTGCGCCGCCGATAGACGAGGATGGCCAGCCCGGCGACAGCCGCGACCCCGGCGGGGATGCCGCCGGCCAGCGCGAGGATGTGGTAGATGTGCCGCGAGATGCCGACGGCGTCGGTCCACTTTTGCGGGATGAGCAGGCCGAGGATGTGACCGCCGATGACACCGAGCATGCCGAAGTGGAAGAGCGGGCTGCCGATCCGCAGCAGCCGGTCTTCGTAGAGCTGGCTGCTGCGCGTGGTCCAGCCGAACTTGTCATAGGTGTAGCGCCAGTAGTGCCCGACGACGAACACCGCGAGGCAGAGGTAGGGCAGGATGCCGAAGAGGAACCTATTCATTGGGGACCTCGCGAAGTAGCGGAGTCGGGTCCCACGCTCTGCGTGGGCCGAAGGAGCGAAGAACTTCGTGGGGCGAGGTTCATGAGACGGTGACTCCTACCGGGATGGTGGCGCCGAGGTCGATCGGCTCTGGGCGTGGGTTGAGGCGGGGGTCGAGCGCGTAGCCCTCGAGGCCCACCTGTTCGCTCGGCGGGCCCTCGGCGATCAGCCGGGCGAGGGCCTCCTCGTCGGTGCCGTCGAGTGTCGGCAAGGTGGTGCGGAAGGCCTCGATGACCGGCAGCCAGGCCGAATCCCGCTGGCGCAGACCGCGATAGAGCAACTCGATGCCGACGCGATGGTCACACAGCAGCTTCCAGGCAGCGTCGATGTCGACCATCGCCCCAAACTCCAGCACGACGCCGAGGTGGTCGGGTAGCTCCTCGTGCGCGAAGTCGGCGCCGGCGTCGCGATAGACCTGCTTGAAGCGCACCAATTCGACGCCACGCTTGCGGGTGTCGCCGCACGTGTAATAGGTCAGATAGAGCGCGCACCTGCGGGTGACGTCGAAGGTGTCGACATACTGGCTCTGCAGCCGCGCGAGGTTCTCCCACTCCAAACGATCGAGGTAGGCCGTCAGCCTGGCCCGCGCGTCCGGCGCCACATCGGCGAGGGCGTCGCGCAGGGCGGGGACACGGCATACGAGCTCGGGCGTGGGGTAGTCGAGAAGGACCGAGGCCAGCTGCCAGGTGGTGCGAATCTCCTTGGGGGACAAGGCAGGCGAGGTGCGGCGGTGGCGGCGCCAGAGCATGGCTCACTCCTTCCGATCGCCGGGGAAGATGCCCTCGGGCAGGCCCTTACCGTCCCAGTTGAGCAGGTTGACCCGCCCGCGCAGGGGGTTCTCGGCGGCGAGCTCGCTCAACGAATCGGCGCTCTGTGCCTCCTTGAGCACCCGGAAGTTCTCGACGGCGACCGGCGTGAGATTGCCCCGTCCGGACCCCTCGCCGAAGGAGCCCTGCTCGCCGCCGCCGAACTCCGAGACCGGACAGTCGGTCGCCAACTCCTCCAGCGCGTGCGCCTGCTCGGCGTGCGCGGTCGGTATGACATAGCGATCGGCGTATTTGGCGATCGCCAACAGCCGGAACATCTCGTACATGGCCTCCCCCGACATCCCCACGGAGCCCGGGATCTCCTCGCGCGGGTCGCGCCCGAGGTTGATGTCGCGCATATACGAGCGCATCGCGGCGAGCTTCTTGAGGACGCCGTTGACCGGCGCGACATCGCCGGCGGTGAAGAGATTGGCGAGATATTCCACGGGGATGCGCAGCGTGTCGATCGCGGCAAAGAGATTGCCCTGGTCCTCGGCGTCGTGGCCGGTGTCCTTGATGACGTCGACGACAGGCGAGAGCGGCGGGATGTACCAGACCATCGGCATCGTCCGGTACTCCGGGTGGAGCGGCAGCGCGACCTGGTAGTCGAGAATTAGTCGCTTGACCGGCGAACGCCGCGCCGCGTCGATCCAATCCGCCGGTATGCCGGCGTGCTCCGCCGCGCGCTGCACGGCCGGGTCCTCGGGGTCGAGGAAGACATTGCGTTGCGCCGCATAGAGATCGGTCTCGTTCTCGACGCTCGCCGCCGCGAGGACTGCGTCCGCGTCATAGAGCATCAGGCCGATGTAACGCAGCCGGCCCACGCAGGTCTCGGAGCACACGGTCGGGATGCCGACCTCGATGCGGGGGTAGCAGAAGGTGCACTTCTCGGCCTTGCCGGTCTTGTGGTTGAAGTAGACCTTCTTGTAGGGGCACCCGCTGATGCACATGCGCCAGCCGCGGCACTTGTCCTGATCGACCAGGACGATGCCGTCCTCGGTGCGCTTGTAGATCGCCCCACTCGGGCAGGACGCCGCGCACGAGGGGTTGAGACAGTGCTCGCAGATGCGCGGCAGATAGAACATGAAGGTCTGCTCGAACTCGAACTTGACCTTGTCCTCGATGCCCTTGAGCATCACATCCTTGGGGCCGTACTGCGGCGCACCGCCGAGGTCGTCATCCCAGTTGGCCGACCAAGAGACATTCATCTTCTTGCCGCTGATCAGCGAATGGGGCTGCGCGACAGGGAAGTTCTTCTGTTGCGGGGAGTTGAGCAGGGTCTCGTAGTCGTAGGTCCACGGCTCGTAGTAGTCCTCGATGGTCGGCAACTTGGGGTTGCTGAAGATCGACGCGAGCTTCTTCAGGCGCGATCCGGAGCGCAGGGTGAGCTTGCCATTGCCCTTGCGCACCCAGCCGCCCTGCCACTCCTCCTGGTCCTCGTAGCGGCGCGGGTAGCCGAGGCCGGGCCGCGTCTCGACATTGTTGAACCACACATACTCGGTGCCCGTCCGGTTGGTCCACGCCTGCTTGCAGGTGACCGAGCAGGTGTGGCACCCGATGCACTTGTCGAGGTTCATCACCATGGCCATCTGCGCCATTACACGCATGTCAGTACTCAACCTTCTGGTTGGTGCGGCGGCGGATCATGGTGACTTCGTCGCGGTTGGAACCAATCGGCCCGATGTAGTTGAAGAAGTAGGCGAGCTGCGCATAGCCGCCGATGATGTGGCTCGGCTTGATCATGATCCGGGTCAGCGAGTTGTGAATGCCGCCGCGCTTGCCGTCGCGTTCGGTGAGCGGGACGTCGATGAGGCGGTCCTGAGCGTGGTGCATATAGACGGTGCCCTCGGGCATCCGGTGGCTGACGATCGCGCGGGCCGCGACCACGCCATTGCGGTTGACCGCCTCGACCCAGTCGTTGTCCGTGATCCCGACCTTCGCTGCGTCGACATCGGACATCCAGATCGTCTGCCCGCCTCGGGAGAGGCTGAGCATGAAGAGGTTGTCCTGGTATTCGGAGTGGATGGACCACTTGTTGTGCGGCGTCAAGTAGCGCACCGAGACGCCATGCTCGTTCTGCTCGCCGATCGGCTTCTCCCCGAACAACATCGTCATATTCAGCGGTGGCCTATAGACCGGCAGGGACTCACCCATCCCGATCATCCAGTCGTGATCCAGATAGAAGTGCTGGCGGCCGGTGAGCGTGTGGAAGGGCTTGGAGCGCTCGATATTGATGGTGAACGGGGCATAGCGCCGACCCCCGGACTCCGATCCGGACCATTCCGGTGACGTGATGACCGGCACCGGCTGGATCTGAGTGTCGGCGAAGGTGATCTGCTTGCCTTCGTGCTCGGCCGCGAGATCGTGCAGCTGGGTCCCGGTGCGCTTCTCGACATTGGTGAAGCCGAGCGTCGCCAGGTGGCCATTGGTGGTCCCGGACAGGTGCAGGATCGCGTCGGCCATGTGGATATCGGTCTCCAACCGCGGCTGGCCGGCGCCGACGCCGCTGGCGGAGGTGCCATTGCGGTGGCGCAGGATCTCGACCTCACGCTTGACGTCATACGGAACGCCCTTGGTGAGCATGCCGACGTTCTCCATCAGGGGGCCGATGGACGTGAACTTCTCGTAGGTCGCCGGATAGTTGCGCTCCGCAACCGCGAGGACCGGCATCGTCTTGCCGGGGATGGGCTCGACCTCACCGGTGCGCCAGTCGAGGACCCGCCCGTGGACGGTCGCCATCGCCTCGGGGGTGTCGTGCCACAGCGGCTTGGCGACGACGTCCTTGCGGACACCGAGGTGATCGACGGCGAGCTCGGAGAAGCGCCTGGCGATCTCCTTCCACGTGTCCCAGTCGGTCTTGGATTGCCACGGCGGCGCGATCGCCGGGTTGAAGGAGTGGACGAACGGGTGCATATCCGTCGTCGAGAGGTCGTGCTTCTCGTACCACGTCGCCGCCGGCAGCACGACATCGGAGAAGAGCGTCGAACTCGTCATCCGGAAGTCGAGGGTGGTGAGCAGGTCGAGCTTGCCCTCGGCCGCCTGCTCGGGCCAGGCGATGCCGGCTGGCCGCTTGTCCGCGGGTGCCTCGGTCGCCGTGAAGGAGCCGTCGGTGCCGAGCAGGTGGCGCAGGAAGTACTCATTGCCCTTTGCGCTGGAGCCGAAGAGGTTGGAGCGCCACAGGCTGAGGATGCGCGGGTGGTTCTCCTCGGCTTCCGGGTCCTCGACGGCGAACTTCAGCTCACCCGACTTCAGCTGCTGGACGATGTAGTCCGGTGGCGTCATCCCGGCCGCCTCGGCCTCGTCGGCGAGGACGAGACTCGACTTGGTGAAGGTCGGATAGCTGGGCGCCCACCCGAGCCGGGCGGACTGCGCGACCAGGTCGATGATGCTCTTGCCCGCGAAAACGCCGGTGCCACAGTCGATGTCGTTGGCGGAGAAGGTGTCGTAGCGGTACTGACTGGTGTTGACATACCAGTAGGCGGTCTGGTTCATGTGCCGCGGCGGGCGGTGCCAGTCCAGGGCGAAGGCCATGTGCTGGAAGCCCATGATCGGCCGGATCTTCTCCTGGCCGACATAGTGCGCCCAGCCGCCGCCATTGCGGCCCTGGCAGCCGGTGATCGTCGTCAGCAGCAGCATCGAGCGGTAGATCTGGTCCGAGTGGTACCAGTGGTTGGTGCCCGCACCCATGAGGATCATGCCGCGGCCGCCGGTGTCGACGGCGTTCTGTCCCCACTCGCGGGCCAGGCGGATGACCTGCTGCGCCGGGACCGAGGTGTAGCGCTCCTGCCACGCGGGTGTCGCGGGCGCGTCGGGGTCGTCGTAGCCGGTCGGCCATGCTCCGGGAAGTCCTTCGCGGGCAACGCCGTAGTGGGCGAAGAGGAGGTCGAGCACGGTCGTGACGAGGCGGTCGCCGACCCGCTTGACCGGCACCCCGCGGGTCTCGTAAGCGACCTGCCCGTCGGCGGCGTCGAAGCGCGGGAAGCGCACGAGCGCGACGTCGTCGCGCACGTCATACAGGCTCAGGGCGGGCTCGAGCTCGCCGAGCTCGAGATTCCACTTGCCCCACCCCTCCTCGCCATAGCGGAAGCCGAGGGACCCATTGGGGATGGCGATCTGCCCGGACTCGGCATCGAAGAGCGCCGGCTTCCACATGGCGTTCTCGGAGTCCTTCTCCGGGATGTCGAGATCGCCCGCGACGAGATTCTTGCCCTGCGACCAGGTGCCGTCTCCATTGTCCTGCAACGAGATCAAGAACGGCAGGTCGGTGAACCGCCGGTTGTAGTCGACGAAGAAGTCGACCTGCTGGTCGGCGAAAAACTCCTTGAGCACGACATGCCCCATCGCCATCGCGAGGGCGCCGTCCTCACCCGGATTGCAGGTCACCCACTCGTCGGCGAACTTGACATTCTCGGCATAGTCCGGGGCGACGGCAATGACCTTCTGGCCGCGGTAACGGGCCTCGGTCATCCAGTGCGCGTCGGGGGTGCGGGTCAGCGGGACATTGGAGCCCCACATGATCAGGTAGCCCGCATCCCACCAGTCGCCGGACTCCGGGACGTCGGTCTGGTCGCCGAACATCTGCGGGCTGGCGTTGGGCAGATCGGCATACCAGTCGTAGAAAGAGAGCATCGGCGCACCGATGAGCTCGAGGAAACGGGCGCCGGAGGAGTAGGACACCGGCGACATTGCCGGGATCGGGGAGAACCCGGCGATCCGGTCCGGGCCCCAGCGCTTGACGGTGTAGACGTGCGCGGCGGCGACGATGTCGACGACCTCGTCCCACGTCGAGCGGACCAGCCCGCCCTTGCCGCGGGCGCTCTTGTAGCGCCGCGCCTTCTCGGGGTCCTGCACGATCGAGGCCCACGCGAGGACCGGATCGCCATACTGCGCCTTGGCCTCCCGGAACATCTCCAGGAGGACGCCGCGGACATACGGATAGCGAATCCTTGTGGGGGAGTAGGTGTACCAGGAGAAGGCAGCGCCACGCGGACAGCCGCGTGGCTCGTACTCGGGCTTGTCCGGGCCGGCGCTCGGGTAGTCGGTCTGCTGAGCCTCCCAGGTGATCACGCCGTCCTTGACGTAGACCTTCCAACTGCACGACCCGGTGCAGTTGACCCCGTGGGTGGAGCGGACGACCTTGTCGTGCGCCCAGCGATCGCGATAGAAGGCGTCGCCCGCGCGGCCACCCTTGGCATACATCGTCCGCTTGTCCGCGGAGACCTCCGCCTTGGTGAAGAAGCGGCGGGTGCCGACGAGGGCATCGGTCAGCGGGCCGTCGAGGCCGGTATCCGTCATGACGTGGGTCCTTGGGTCGAGAGGGTGGGCTGTGCTCGAGTCACGTTGCGGTGGAAGGGCGTTCGAGTGGTGAGCCGGGCCAGGCAGGTGTCTGGCCCGGTGAAGGGCTGCAGGCTCACGGTCAGGTCGTCCTCGCCGAGTTGCTCCATGGACCCGGCGATCAGACCCCGGTGAACCCCGCACACCACCTGCGGGTTGGTGTGGGCCAGGTCGAGGAAGGGGCACTTGTGCAGGGTGATCTCGGCGGTGCGTCCCTGGTCGACGGTGGCGACCTCGGGCGAGTAGCCCCAGTCGCTGAGATGGTCGAGCATTGCGCCGACCTTGGCCAGCCAGGCGCCTGGGGAGGTTGCCGGGCTGCTGGGCCCGCCGGGATCTACACGGTGTTTGGCCCAGCGTCGACCGGCGTCCTCGGGCGTCAGGATCGTCCCGGCATTGGCGCCGGCGAAGGCCTCGGCGAGAAGTTCGAGAAGAACCCGGTAGGCGTCCTCGGTCTCGCCGACTTCCAGTCGGCCGGGTTCGACGGCATAGATCTTCGACGGCCGGCCAGCGCCCGCGCCGCGCCGGGCCTCGACCGTGAGAATGCCGGCCACGACCAGTTGTTCGAGATGGAAGCGGACCGTCGTCACGTGCAACTCGAGCAACTCCGCGAGCGCGGCGGCGGACATCCCCGTTTCGCCGTGTTCGAGATTGGCGAGAGCGTCGACGATCTCGCGCCGCACCGGGGAGGTGAGCAATCTCGCACCGACCGCAGGGTCGCCCGAGTGGGCCACGCTCATCCCGACCTCCGTCCGGATATTAGAGGATCGATCTCATGTATATCACGGCCTTGGTATGCATGTGCTTAGTAGGTTCCGGGCTGACCTGCGTGTATCGTTCCAGATTTAGAGGAATCTATCCGGCAAATATGGAGCACAGCATGACCACCCAGGCACGCGGGGCAACCCGGGTCTTGGCCTTGTCCACCACTGCCTTCACGTTGATGTTCGCGGTCTGGCTGATGTTCGGCATCCTGGGCGTGCCCATCCAGAAGGAGTTCGGGCTCACCGACGTCCAACTCTCCTGGGTCTCTGCGGTCGCCGTCCTGAACGGCTCGCTGTGGCGGTTGCCGGCCGGCATCCTGACCGACCGGGTGGGCGGACGCCTGGTGACGATCGCGATGCTCTTCCTCACGGCCATACCGGCGTTCTTTCTGACCCGGGTCGGCAGCTATGGGGCATTGCTCGTGCTCGCCTTCCTCGTCGGCTTCGCCGGCAACCTCTTCAGCGTCGGCATCGCCTGGAACTCCGCGTGGACCTCGAAGGACCGGCAGGGCTTCGCGCTCGGCGTCTTCGGGGCCGGCAATGTCGGCGCGTCGGTCACCAAACTGCTCCTCGTCCTGTTCCCCGCGATCATCTCGGGCACGGCCGGCCATGTGTACTTCGGCATTTTCGACGGTGGTTGGCGGATATTCCCGGCGATCTACACGGTCGCTCTCATCGCCACCGGCCTGCTCGTCCTGTTCGTCGCGCCCCGCCAGGACCGCATTGCCGGGGCTGGCAAGCCAATCGGCGAGATGCTCGCCCCCTTAAAGCACGTGCGGGTGTGGCGCTTCAGCCTGTACTACGCGGCCGTCTTCGGTGCCTATGTCGCGCTGGCCGCCTGGCTGCCGAAGTACTACGTCGAGAACTTCGACATCCCGCTGCGCGAGGCGGCGCTGCTCACCGCGATCTTCATTTTCCCCGCGTCGCTGCTCCGCCCGGTCGGCGGCTGGTTCTCCGACCGCTTCGGCGCTCGCCGGGTCATGTACTGGACCTTCGGCGCCATGCTCGTCACCACCGGCATCTTGATGATGCCGAATGGTCACCTCGTCATTGCCCACCCGGACGGCACCCAGAGCAGCCACTTGGCGTATGCCATCGGCCTGGTCCCCTTCGTCATCCTCGTCTTCCTGCTCGGCTGCGCGATGGGCATCGGCAAAGCCGCGGTCTACAAGCACATCCCGGAGTACTTCCCCGACAACGTCGGCTCGGTCGGTGGCCTGGTGGGGATGTTCGGCGGGTTGGGCGGCTTCGCCCTCCCGCCCCTGTTCGCCTACACCAAGCAGTGGAGCGGCTTCCCGTCCTCCACCTTCTTTGTCCTCTTCGTCCTCACGGCTGTCTGCGCCGTATGGATGCACCTCACCGTCGTGCACATGCTGCACGAGAACTCGCCCACCCTGGCCCGGCACCTCGAAGCCCCGGCCGACGCGACGGCGAGCCGCTGATCCGGCCGGGCCACGCCGGCATCGGACCCCACAACCCGACCACGCGTCCATACGACAAGAAAAGGACCGACTATGAGTGCCGACACCCGCACCGGTGGTGAGTGGCTGCAAGCCTGGGATCCCGAGAACGAGGAGACCTGGGACAAGGGCCTGGCCTGGAAGACCCTCTGGATCACGACCTTCTGCCTGACCCTCGCCTTCATCGCGTGGTTCCTGCCGAGCGCGATCATCCCCAAGCTCAACGCCCTGGGCTACACGTGGACCAAGAGCCAGCTCTACTGGATGGCGGCGATGCCCGGCCTCGCCGCGGGCCTCTTCCGGCTGTTCTGGATGGTGCTCCCGCCGATCATGGGGACCCGGAGGATGGTCTCGCTGAGCACGCTGCTGCTCATCGCCTCGACCCTCGGGTGGGGCGTGCGGGTGCAGCACCCGACGGCGCCCTACTGGGAACTGATGGTGCTGGCCTTCCTCGCCGGCATTGGCGGTGGCGTCTTCTCCGGCTTCATGCCCTCGACTTCCTTCTTCTTCCCCCGGCGCATGCAGGGCACGGCGCTCGGCCTGCAGGCCGGCCTGGGCAATTTCGGTGTCTCGGTCGTCCAACTCCTGACGCCCTATCTGATCGCCATGTCGGGGCTGGCGATTTTCGGTGGCTCGCAGGTCCTCAAGACCGCCGGCAAGCCGGACAAGTCGGTCTATTTCCAGAACGCCGCGTTCGTGTGGATCCCGCTGATGATCATCGGCGGCCTCCTGGCGTGGACCATGCTCAAGTCGGTCCCGATCAAGGCGAACATCAAGCAGCAGTTCGACATCTTCTCCAACCAGGACACCTGGTGGATGACGGTGATCTACATCATGACGTTCGGGACGTTCTCCGGTCTTGCCGCGCAGTTCGGCTTGCTCATGGCGAATCTCTACGGCTCCGGCAGCGACAAGGTGGTCTCCGGAACCGGCGCTGCCGCAAAGGTTCTCATCGAGGGGTATGCCGTTCCCGACCCCGTGAAGTACGTCTTCCTAGGCCCACTCATCGGGGCCGGTGCGCGGGTCGTCTTCTCTCCGTTGACCGACCGGATGGGCGGGGCCAAATGGTCGCTCGTCTCCGGCATCGGACTCATCGCCTCGATCATCTACACCATCCCGGCGCTTTCACCGGACTACTCCTCGGCGGCCGCGCTCAAGGGCGACTTCACGCAGTTCCTCTGGGGCATGCTCGCGATCTTCCTCTTCTCCGGCATCGGCAACGCCTCGACTTTCAAGCAGATGCCGATGATCTTCGAGCGTCGCCAGGCCGGTGGCGTCATCGGCTGGACCGCAGCCATCGCCGCCTTCGGCCCGTTCTTCTTCGGCGTCGGCGTCAACCTACTCGGCCCAGTGGCGTTCTACTGGATCGGCGTCGCCTGGGCGATCATGTGCACCGCGATCGTCTGGATGCGCTACGCCCGGCCGGGAGCGCCCAAGCCCAGCTGAGCCTGTGACGGCCTACGGCGGCGTGCCACGTTCGGTGGCACGGGTGTCTGTGACGGGGTCCTCGCGAAGTATCGCAGCTGGGTCCCACGCTCTGCGTGGCCGGAAGGAGCGGAGAACCTCGTGGGGTGTCAGCCGAAGATGGTGATCGTCTGCCGGGAGATCGCGACCGCCTCGCCGGCGGGAGTGAAGACGGTGGCGTGCGAGTGGGCATACCCGTGGTGGGCGGCATCGGTGCGCACCTCGTACCACCACTCCTGATTGCCGTATGCCGCCGGGTCGGCCAGCATCTCGATCGTCCAGGTGAGCGTGCCCATCGCCGCTGGACGCCGGAGCATCTGCCCGGGGGCGGGCGGCCAGGCATCGATGAGCGCGATGACGTGCGGGAGGGTCATCGCTGCCGGGGGGTTGCGAAAGCTCATGAACCCCGCGAGATCGCCGTCCGGTGCTCCGGAGAACGGGACGCGACCGCGCGCCAGCCGCATACGGACGTGGGTGAAGAAATCGGGGACGATGCCAGGCAGATAAGGAATCTCGGGCAGGTCGGCATCGGGCGAGGCGATGGCCGTCGGCGTGGGACGGGGGAGTTCGACGCTTGACTCGCGCTCGGTGCCGAAGGACGCGAGCATCACGGCAGCGACGGCGTCCTCGCCGGTGCGCGGGTCATGCTGACGGAGCCGGATCTCGACCTGCGTGACGGAAGTGCCGCGGCGCAGCAGCTCGCTTTCGAGCCGGGCTGGTCCGGCGGCGACCGGCGCGACAAAGGAGATCGTTGCGGCCCGGAGCGTCCCACCGTCCAGGTCGTAGGCGCCGAGACCGCGGGTGATGAGCACGCCAGCGACGAGGCCGCCGAAGGTGGCCCGGCCCTGCCCCCAACCGGCGGGGATCTCGATGTCGGCTGCGCCCGCGCTCTGGGCGAAAAGCAGATCCAGGGGATGGGTTTCGGCAGGGGCGGTCACGAGGTCACATCTTGCCCGACGTGGATCCACACTCGACGCAAAGTGGACAGCGCTAGGGCGTGGGAGGAGCCAGGGCATCGCCAAGTTCGGGATGGGCTTGTCGGTAGAGCACCCCGAGGCGGTGGTAGAACCACTCACCGCGGGGGGTGACGACGACCGCCGACCCTTCGATGCCGGTAGCCGTGTAGCGCAGTGGCCGGGCCCGGTCGGGGCCGGCGGGGTCGACGACGAGGAGGTCGCCGGCATACGACGATCCGCCCGCGGAGACCACGAGGCGGCCGTTTGCGAGCGGGGTGATCGCGAGCAGCGGACCCTGCTTCTTGCTCAGCGTGGTGAAGGGGGGCGCAGTGCCGCCGCCGCGCCAGTCCGTCGTCGCCGGATCGATGACGGCCAGGTCGCTCCCGCCGCCGAAGTAGAGCAGCCGTCGGCGCCGAAGGCCATGCCCGAGACGCTGCTTCGGCCTGGGAGCGGGAGGTACTGGACCTCGTGCGTGACGAGGTGGTAGCGCACGAGGCGGGAGCTGTCCGGCGCGGGGCCGTTGTCGGGCGGGTCGGCGTTGGTCCCGACGTACACGCAGCCGCCCGTCGCCGCGGCCGGTCGGGTGGCGATTGCGCTGACGCCCTGCCCGGCGATCGAGACGCGCGTCGGCTCGATCAGGCCGGCGC
Organism: Nostocoides vanveenii; assembly: GCF_039531165.1. Classification (NCBI taxonomy): domain Bacteria; kingdom Bacillati; phylum Actinomycetota; class Actinomycetes; order Micrococcales; family Intrasporangiaceae; genus Nostocoides; species Nostocoides vanveenii. The sequence goes on from NZ_BAAAPN010000102.1 coordinate 41,175, forward strand.
TCATGTCATAGATGCAGAGCCACCCGTCGGCGAGTTGGCTGCGCCATAGGTCGCGACGGCCACCTTGCCGGCGCCGATGTCGGCCATCGTGTTGGGACGGGCCTGGCCGGCTTCGATACGCAAGGGTGAACTGGGGTTGCGGGCCGGCCGCGCACGAGGTCGGACGAGCCGGATCCCAGCGTGAGAGTTGCGCGCCCCCCGGGTAGGTCCCGATCGCCAGCACCCCGCTCGCGGTCGCGGCAAGACTCTCCACCTGACGCGGCTCGCCGGCACAATCGACGCCTAGGACCGCGGGCCGGTCGGGGAATCTCGGGTCGACGTCGATCAGGGACGGGCTGAAGAAACTGGTGGCCGCCAGGACATGCCGTCGCCCACTGATGTCGGGACCGAGGGCGATCACCCCGAGCCGCCGTCGGCCGATCTCGATCAGTGGGCCGCGAATCCCTTGGGCGGGAATGGTTTTGGTGGTGAATATCGCTGGGTCGGACGAGGCCGGCCCGGCGACGACGAGTGTGCCGTCACTGCGATAGGTCACGCAGGCGCCGCGCCCGGGCAGCCAGCACGAGGTCACGGGCACCTGGCCGAGGGCCGCCGCGCTCAGGTGAAGCGTCCGCGTTGCCGGCAGTGCGTCCGGGTCGAAGACATCCAGCTCACCGCCCGCCCCGCGGTAGGTGACCGCGCCCGGCCCGAGCGCCGCCGGGCCACCCGCGCTGGGTCCGGCGGGCGAGAGGACGGCCGCGCCGGGGAGCGTGGCGGTCGGGGTGCCTGTCACGCGGGAGCCGGCGTGGGCGAGGCGGAAGACGACGGTCCGGGGGTTGCCGGTTGCGGGCGCGAACGAGGCATAGAGATAGTCGCCGGCGACTCGGGTCTGGATGACGCGTGCGGCCTGGGTGACGCCGTCGGGCCAGAGCGTTGCGAGCGAGCCGTCGGGGTGCCGGACGGTCAGGCGGCCGGACCCATTGCCCGAGCCCATGAACACGGCACCGCCCCAGGTGCCGACCGCCCAGGCCTGGGTGTGATCGGTGGCGGTCTGGCCGGTGGCGACCAGGACCGTGCTTCATCCCCGGCCGCCCGGGCAGGCCGCGTCGGTCAGGCACCGGAGCGCCAGGACTTGGCCGGCGCCGGTGCCGACCTGAGGGGAGCGGGTCGCGACGAGCAGGCGGTCGGTGGGCGCGTCATACGTCAGGTCCAGCACGTCCAGTTGCGCGCCGCCGGCGGCTGCCGGCAGGGCGATGACGCTCATCGCCCGCGCGAGCGGGTCGATGACGACCAGCTCGCCGCGGCTGGTGCCGAGGACACCCCGTCCGTCCGGAAGGCGGATGGCCGCGCGGCTGGTGCGTTCGAGGGTGTCGGCGCAGGCCGGCCTGGACCGGGCGAGGTGCGATTGATCGGCGGCGCCGGCCCGGGTGACCTCGGGATCGACCGCACTGACGTTGACCATGCCGCCGATCGACGTCGTCATCGTGACCGAGAAGGTGGTCTCACCTTGCCCGGTCACTGCTGCGGCGCGGACGTCGGCGGGCAGGGCCGGCATGGCCACGGGCATCTCGGCCGCGGGCCGGAAGTCCGGCCGGCCGGCGGGCGTCGGTTCGGGCGTGGTGGTCGGGGCGGGCCGGCCGGCCGAGGTCGCGGACGGTGTCGGTCTCGGCGCGGGCCGGCTCGAGTCCGCCGCGCAGGCGGGAAGGAGGATCACCACGGCTGCGCCCGCCGCGGCCACGGTTGAGCGCAGCCGGCGGAACACCGCGTCAGCACACGAGCCGTGAGCAGCCTGGTCGGCATCCCGTCGGAGGGGGATGTCACGGAAGACACATGCTGCCGAGGCGTTGCGTGCGTCTCACCGTCAGCGGGCTGTCGGTGGGACTCGGTAGGTTCGGGCGTGGAAGCTTCAGCACTGCCGAGAGGACCGCTGTGCGCATCGTCGTGCCCAAGGAGACGCGGCCCGGGGAATCCCGGGTCGCGGCGACGCCCAAGACCGTCGAGCAACTGATCAAGCTCGGGTATGACGTCGCGGTCGAGTCCGGAGCCGGCCACGCTGCCGCCTTCGAGGACGGTGCGTATGCCGCGGCGGGTGCCGCCGTCGTGCCGGCCGAGCAGGCCTACAACGGCGACATCGTCTTCAAGATCAACGCACCGAGCCAGGAAGAGCAGGGCAGGCTGCGGCCGGGCCAGCTGGTGATGTCCCTGATGGCGCCGGCGCTGAGTCCGCAGCTCGTCGAGGCCCTGACCGCACGCGGCGTGACGGCGATGGCCATGGACGCCGTGCCCCGCATCTCGCGCGCGCAGGCACTCGACGTCCTGTCTTCGATGGCGAATATCGCCGGCTATCGCGCGGTGATCGAGGCGGCCAACGAGTACGGCGGCCTGTTCACCGGGCAGGTCACGGCGGCCGGGAAGATGCCGCCCGCGCGGGTGCTCGTCGTCGGTGCCGGTGTCGCGGGGCTGGCGGCCATCGGCACGGCGAACAGCCTGGGCGCGGTCGTGCAGGCCTTCGACGCCCGGCAGGAGGTCGCTGACCAAGTCGAGTCGATGGGCGGCGAGTTCCTGCGACCGGACCTGACCGGGCTGGACACCGGACCGTCGGCCGACGGCTATGCCAAGGAAATGGGAGCGGAGTTCCAGGAGCGCACCACCGAGCTCTATCGGCGGATCGTGCCAACCGTGGACATCATCGTCACGACGGCGCTGATCCCGGGGCGGCCGGCACCGCGCATCATCGACGAGGACATGGTCGCGTCGATGAAGCCGGGCTCCGTCATCGTCGACATGGCCGCCGCGAACGGAGGCAATGTCGCCGGCTCGGCCGCAGATCAAAAGGTCGTCACCGCCAATGGCGTGAAGATCCTCGGCTACACCGACCTGCCGGGGCGACTGCCGACGCAGGCCTCGCAACTCTTCGGCACCAACCTGGTCAACCTGATGAAGCTGCTGACGCCCGAGAAGGACGGGCAGGCCGTCCTCGACCTCGGCGATACCGTCGTGCGCGGGATGACCGTGGCGACCGGCGGTGAGAAGCTGTGGCCTCCGCCGCCGGTGCAGGTGTCGGCGGCACCGGCCGCCGCGGCGAAGGCCGTCGCCGTCGAGAAGCCGGTCAAGGCGCCGATGTCGCAGACCAAGCGGCTCGGGCTCATCCTCCTCGGAGCGCTGCTCTTCCTCATGCTGGCAGCCTTCTCGCCGGCTCCCTTCCTCGGCCACTTCATGGTCTTCATGCTCGCGGTGGTCATCGGGTTCTATGTCATCGGCAATGTCCACCACGCCTTGCATACGCCGTTGATGTCGGTGACCAATGCCATCAGCGGCATCATCATTGTCGGGGCGTTGCTCCAAGTCGGGCACCCGGGGAAGCTGTGGGTCTCGGTGCTCGCGTTCATCGGGGTGCTGGTCGCCAGCATCAATGTCTTCGGCGGCTTCACCGTCACCGACCGAATGCTCGACATGTTCAAGCGTGAGGACACGGCCCGATGAATATCGCCTACACCCTCGTCCAGGGCGCCTATATCGTCGCCGGACTGCTCTTCATCCTCGCCCTGTCCGGGCTCTCGAAGCACGACACCGCCCGCATGGGCAATCGATACGGCATAGCCGGTATGGCGATCGCTCTCGTCATCACGATCCTCGCCGCGACCGTCGGTCTCGAATACGGCGGCATGCCGGTGGGCACCGAAACGGGCTGGCGGGGAGTCGTTTTCATCCTGCCGGCGATGGTCCTCGGTGCCCTGATCGGCGTCACCGTGGCCCGCCGGGTCGAGATGACCCAGATGCCCGAACTCATTGCGATGCTGCATAGCTTCGTCGGGTTGGCGGCCGTGCTCGTGGGGTGGAACTCCTCCTATGAGACCGCGGTCGACTATCCGAAGGTGCACGACGTCGAGGTCTTCGTCGGCGTTTTCATCGGCGCCGTGACGCTGACCGGGTCAATTGTCGCCTATCTGAAGCTCTCGGCCAAGATGAAGAGCGCGCCGCTGATGCTGCCGGCCCACAACCTGGTCAATCTCGGCATCATCATCGCCTTTGTCGTGATGACGGTGACCTATGTCGCGATCCCCCTCGAGAAGGAATTCTTGCGGCAGAGCCTGCTCGGTGTGATGACGCTGCTGGCGCTTTTCCTCGGCTGGCACCTGGTCGCCTCGATCGGCGGTGGCGATATGCCGGTCGTCGTCTCGATGCTCAACAGCTACTCGGGGTGGGCCGCTGCGGCAGCTGGCTTCCTGCTCAACAACGACCTGCTGATCATCACCGGCGCCCTGGTCGGATCGTCCGGCGCCTATCTGTCCTACATCATGTGCCGTGCGATGAACCGCTCCTTCGTCTCCGTCATCGCCGGCGGCTTCGGGGTGGAGGGCGGCACCGTGGCGTCCGACACCGACTACGGCGAGCACCGCGAGATCACGGCCGAGGGTGCCGCGGCGCTGCTGACGGATGCGCAATCGGTGGTGATCACGCCGGGATACGGCATGGCGACCGCGCAGGCGCAGTATGCCGTTGCCGACCTGACCCGGAAGCTGCGTGACAAGGGCGTCAATGTCCGCTTCGGCATCCACCCCGTCGCTGGGCGCCTGCCCGGGCACATGAACGTCCTGCTGGCCGAGGCCAAGGTGCCCTACGACATCGTGCTGGAGATGGATGAGATCAACGACGACCTGCCCGACACCGACGTCGTGCTGGTCATCGGGGCCAATGACACCGTCAACCCCGCCGCGATCGATGAGCCCGGATCGCCCATTGCCGGGATGCCCGTGCTGCACGTCTGGGACGCCCACGACGTGATCGTCTTCAAGCGCTCGATGGCCACCGGTTATGCCGGCGTCCAGAACCCGCTCTTCTTCAAGGAAAACACCCAGATGCTCTTCGGCGACGCCAAGGCCGGGGTCGAGGACATCCTGAAGGCGCTGTAGCCGGCCACCTCAACTTTCCCGCCCTGGGGTTGACCCCGTTTGACGGACATCGCTTATGCGGCTTGGGCCGCGGTGGTGGTCCGGTGCTCGAAGGCTACCGGGCTGATGTTGCCGAGGGCGCTGTGGCGCCGGCGGCGGTTGTACACGGTTTCGATCCACTCGCTCACGCCGAGGGTGGCGGCGGCTCGGGTGGTGAAGACATGGCGGTGGTAGTACTCGGTCTTCAACGTCGACCAGAAACTCTCCTGCTGAGCGTTGTCCCAACATTAACCGGCTAATCGCAGCGGATTTCTTTCCGGTTCGGCCCTTTTCGTTGTTTGCCTCACATGGCGGTCGGGTGTGTCGCGGTGTCGTCGATCAGGGCGGT